>DASURT010000182.1:0-23808 GCA_036375515.1 Sphingomicrobium sp. | reverse complement strand
CGCGGAAGCCGCCGAAATGGAAGCACGGGTCGCGGCCGACCCGAAGCTTGCCCGGCTGGCCGAGCAGCACCGGGCGCTGGGCACGCGGCTGCACGACGCCTTTGACATCGTCAAGGATGCGCCCGCTCCCGCTCGACTTCTGGCGGAGGTTCGAAGGACCGATGCGGAAATCGTGAATCTCGGCGCGGCGAGACAGTCGCGTGACGCTCGCCGCAACCGGGCGCGGCTACCGCGATGGGCGTCGATCGCCGCGACGCTTGCCGCCGGCATCGTCGTCGGCACCGTGGTTTCGCCGCGGGGCGGCGGCCCGGTCGAGATCGAGGGCGGGAAGATCTATGCCGCGGCCGCGATCGACAAAGCGCTCGATACCGAGCTGTCGAGCGCCCCTTCGAACGGCGCGGTTCGGATCGGACTCACCTTCCGCGACCGGAACGGCGCGATCTGCCGCAGCTTCACCCAGACGGTCGCGAGCGGGCTCGCCTGCCGGGACGGCGACCGCTGGCAGGTGCGCGGCCTGTTCGCGGCTCCACAGGGGCAGGCGAGCGATTATCGCATGGCCGCGGGCATGGACCCCAACCTCGCGGCGCTGGTCGACTCAACCATGGTCGGGGAGCCGTTCGGCGCCGCGGAAGAGCGGACTGCGAAGCAGCGCGGCTGGCGCTAGCGCGGAGCGAATCGCTCAAGGGCGTCCGTCGCGGTTCAGTCGGCCCTTTCCGGCGAGAGCGGTCGGGCCGATTTCCGCATGGCGCGCGCCCTTTTCAAGGCTCTCGTGCAGCGGCCGATGGACGAAGGGCACGAGGATTCCCGTCGCCAGTCCCCAGCCGAGCATCGACAAGGCGACTCCGACCGCGGCTTGCCCGGCCGGCGCCAGCCCTCCGCTAACCAGTGGCAGGATCATGACCGCGCCCGCCGCCCACAAGGCGAATCCGAAGGCCATTCCGAACAGCCAGCCGCCCCGCACGACATTGGCGGCCCGGCCGAACAGACGCGCATAGGCCGCTCCCGCAAGCGCCATCACGATCCATCCGGCGCAGAGCGTGGCGAAGGTCGACATGCCGAGGATCCGGGCCTCGACCTCCAGCGACCCGAACCCGTGCAGGATCGCGATCGCCGGGACGGTCGCGATCACGCCCGAGATCGCGCCGGAGATCAGCGGGCGCTGGCTCGGCCCGGGATCGTAGCCCTGTGCTGCGAGGAAGCCGGCCATTAGTTGAGAATCTCCGCCAGCGCCCGGCATTCCCGATAAGCGGGCTCGTCGCGGTAGAGTTCGATCAAATGCTTGTAGGAAAGGCCGACGGCGCGCGCTTCGCGGTTGAGGTCGAACAGGCCCACCGGGTGGACGATCCCCAAGGCCTCGCGCAGCGCCGTGCCCCAGTCGATCTGGTCGACGAGGCTGTACCAGGTGAACCCGACGAGGGGCACGCCCGATTGCCGAAGCAACTGGAGGTTGTGCCACTGCCGCCAGAGCCAGCTCGGCGCGTCGTTGGCATCCATCCGGTTCGTTTCCGTGTGCATCATCGGCCGCCGGTAGCGGCGGTAATATTGGTCGGCGATCACATACCAGCCGAACAGCTCGCCGAGGGCTCGCGGCCGGCCTTGCGGATCCACCAGCCGCTCGTTCCATTCATAATAATCGACGCCGAGGATCGAGCGGCGCGGCACCGTCCGATCGCCGAACTCGGCGAGGCGCGGACCGTCGATGCCGTGCTCGCGAAGGTAGGCCCGCATGCCGTCGCTCATCGGATGGCCGTAGATGAGGTCGAGGGGAAGGAAGCGGCGCTCGTTCTCGAATGCCGCCCGCCGCTCGACTTCCGGGTCGGGGCAGCACGGCTGGTAGAACTCGCTGCTTTCGCTGTTGACGAAGACCGTTTCGGGCAGGCGCTTCAGGATTGCGTCGCTCATCCCGACGCTGGCGCGCGCGAGATTGAAGACAGCATTGACGAAGGCCTGTTCGCGGCACTGCTGTTCGTTCCAGAATCCCTGAAGCGCGCTGATCCTCGCGCAGACGTACATCTCGTTGATCGGCGTGTAGAAGCGCACCCAGGGATACCGCTCCGCGAAGGCGTCGGCATATTCGGAAAGCGCCGGCGCGATCTCGGGATTCTGCAGATCGCCCAGCCAGGACGGCACCCCGAAATGACACAGGTCGACGATCGGCTCGGGTCCGAGCTCGCGAAGGTCTTCCATCTGCGGATCGGAATAGGCCCAGTCGAATTGGCCCGGTCCCCGGAACAGCAAGTGGATCGGCGGACCGTAGCGGATGTGCGTGATCCCGAGCTCGCGCGCGAGCTCGAAGTCGCGCTGCCACAAGTCGTAATGACGCGTCGATTCCATTTCGTCGCGGCGCCAGCGACCGTGCTCGATCGTCGGATAGCTGCCTTCGATCCCGGTCGCGAACATGAACGATGCGGACTGCCCGCGAAGGGACGGCGCGACGCCCCTTCGGTTGCGCCTGGCGGGCGGCGGCCGGGGAAGCCGGTCGGCCCGATAGCCGACCGGCCTCGTGTAGATCGCGCCCATGGTGAGGCCGAAGACCGCGTGGACCGCGAGCAGGCTGAGAACGCTCGCCGGCGAGTGCGGAGCAAGGAAGCTTCCGAGACTGAGATGCACGACCGCCGCGTCGGACTGCATCAGCCGGAGCTGCGGATAGACGATAAGGATCGCAAGGAGCGCAGGAGCGAGCGCGAAGGCGAGCCCCTGGAGGGGAGGGGGCCACTTCAGCCGCGCCCAGAAGAAATAGCCGTAGAAGACCGCCCAGCAGATCCCCACGCCGAGATGGGCCGCGCCCGCGCCCGCATAGACCAGCGCGGACGGAGCCGGTCCGGCAAGGGGAACGAGCTCGCCGACGAAATCGACCGCCGGCCAGCCCGCCAGCCGAAGAGCGTAAGCGGCAACCTCCATGGCGATCGCGCCCGCGATTCCAGCGGCAACGGCTTTCCGAAGGGCGACAACCCGGACCACTCGAAGGTTCCTCTGGGAGTGACTGACTCCCTACCGGCTGTAACGCCCGCCCCCGGAACCCGGTCCATCGATCCATGCGCGAGTCGCCCGCGGCACTCTTCCGAGTCGGGCCCGCGCGACTCCCGGTCCGGCGTTTGGAATTCCCATTGTGGGACGCCTGGCGGGCGTTTTGGCGGAGATTTTTCGAGTCAGCATAAGGGCCGACGGGCGGATGAAGGCGTAGCAATTCAGAGAAGTGTTAACGAGGCGTAACTAGTTAATTTAAATTAAATGCGTGCGCTCATCTGTCAAGGTGCAGCGACGAACTCTGGAAATGTCATCGATGATCGAAGAACTAAATTGATCTATACTTGGTCTAGTTCGCACAAGGACGTTCCTATTTTCCGACTGGACTAGGCGAATATCTGAGCGTTAACTATGTTGATCTTTGACCGCGATTCAAATCATCGGCAACCAGACCGAAGTCGAATCTGTCATCGACTTGCTAATTGCGCCGAGTAGTGATCTCTTTGGGCATCCTGAGGAGTTGCTGGGGCCTGTCGTTAACTCTTTCTGTTCAATGCGGAACCCGGCCGCGGCGATCCTCAAATGCGATTTGGCTCCCCGCCCGAGGCTAGTCCGCGGGCCGGGCCATGACAGGGGTGGACTATGCGCTACGATGACGCTTCCCAGGCCGGCTCGATGGCCTCCGACTCCGCGCCGGTTGCGCGCGCCGACGTCGATGCACTTCCCGCGGGTAGCTACGGTCCCGAAGGCGGCAACGCCATCACCGGAGCCGGGACCGTGACCGGCGCCGCGGGCGCGGACACGCCTGGCGACCAACCAAGCGCCATTGTGGAGGTCCACGGGGCGGGCGGCGCCACGAGCGAGACCGGCGGCAATTTCCAGGCGGTCGGCCAGTACGGCGTCCTCAACATGGATGCCCAGGGCAACTTCAATTACGTGCGCAATGCCGGCACCCCCGACGGCGTGCAGGACGTGTTCGGCTACACGCTGGCCGACGCCTCCGGCGCGAAATCGTCGACAACGTTGACGATCGACATCGGCCAGCTCGCCGCGGCTACCGGTCCGACGATTCCCGGCGTGATCAACCTTCCGCCCGGAGTTGAGCTTTCCGACATTACGGTGAGCGGGCGCGACCTCGTCATCCACATGCCCGATGGGTCCCAAATGGTGATCCCGGGCGGCGCGGTGTTCGTGCCGCAGCTGGTCATCGGCGACGTCCAGGTTCCGCCGTCGAACCTTGCCGCGCTCCTCATCGAGTCCGAGCCGCAGCCGGCGGCCGGGGAGCTGCAGAGCAGCGGCGGCAATTTCGACGTTCCGGTCCCGCCGCTCGATCCGGGCGTTCCCCTGGGCGACCTCATCCCGCCGACGGAGCTCAACTTTCCGCTGCCGATCTTCGAGGAGATCGGCCAGGACGTCGACCTCGAGCCCACCGCCGGCACTGCCGCCGTGCAGCTCGACGACGACGACATTCCGGGCAGGAACGGCAATGCCGGCGGTACCGGCGACGATGCCGGCTCGCCGAACGCCACCGCCGCGGGCAGTCTTCCGGGCGGAGGCGGCGATGCCCCCATCCACTGGGACCTGCTGACGACTGGCGCCCCCGCGGGCTTCAGCTACGTCGACGGGCCGAACGGCTCGGTCCTGGTTCAGCAGGTGCAGAACGGCAGCACCGTGACCGTGCTCACGATCACCATCAACGCGAGCACGGGCGCCTTCACGGTGACCGAGAACAACCCGATCCTGCATGCCACCGGCGACAACGAGAACAATGCGATTTTCGTCATCAACTATAACGTCGTCGACAACGACGGTGACACGGCGCCCGGCACGCTGACGGTAAACGTCGACGACGATACGCCGGTGGTCAGTGTCCAGGCGGGCCCCGACGCGGACGTCATCCTGACGACCCACGATCACCTGTCGATCCCGGGGGACGGGGACAGCGACACCGCGGTCACCTCCGCGAACTTCGGCGGCGTGTTCACCGGAACGACAGTTTCGCCCGGCGCGGACGGCGCCGGCCCCGGCACCAGCAGCACCTATGCGCTGGCCGTTACCGGATCGGCTTCCGGACTCGAGAGCCACGACGCCCCGATCAACCTGTTCCTTGTGGGCGGACTCGTGGTTGGATCGACGGCAGCGTCTGCAGGCTTGATCGACGCAAGCAACACGATCTTCACGGTCTCGACGACCAACACCGGAATCGTGACGCTGACTCAGTTCCAGCAGATCGATCACCCGCTGCAGGCGGGGCCGAACGACGCGCCGTTCGCGGATCAGTTCGCCAGTCTCGCCGACGGTCTCGTGACGCTGACGCGTTCCGAAACGGTCGTCGACAACGACGGCGATTCCGTGACGGGATCGGCGACCGTCAACATCGGCGCGAACCTGCACTTCACCGACGACGGCCCGACGATCGATCCGTCGATCAATCAGGAAGTCCGCCCGGCGATCGTCGACGAAAGCCCGCCCGTTGACGCGAATGCGATTCCGCTCGTCGACGGCGTGACCGCCGGCGATGATCCGGACCTCGTGGGCGGCCTTGCCATCGGCGCGGGCAGCACCGGTGGAGCGGTGGTCGATGCCAACGCCGTGTTCGGCGCGGACGGCCCCGCCAATGGGGGCGGAATCAACTATTCGCTCGTCGTCGGCAACGGCGGCGTGTCCGGCCTGACGACGACCGACGGTACGGCGATCGACCTGGTCAAGCTGTCGAACGGAGTCGTGGTCGGCCTCGTTCACGGCACCCAGACCGCGGCTTTCGCGATCCAGATCGACGCGACCAGCGGCATCGTCACGGTTGAGCAGTACCTCAGCATCAATCACCCGGACTTCCCGAACAATTTCAACGAGGCGGTCACGCTCGCCGACGGCTCCCTCGGAGTGACGGTCACGGCGACCGATTTCGACGGCGACACGGCGACCTCCAACGCCGTTGACATCACGGACCTGATCCAGTTCCACGATGACGGCCCGAGCGCCACGAATGACGGGAACCTGGACACGGTCGACGACAATGCGTCGGGCGTGAACATCGGCACCGTTGCCGGTCTGCTTTCGAACGATAATTTCGGAGCGGACGGCCCGCACGCGCCGCCGGCGATCACGATTGCGACCGGCAGCCTCAACGGAACCATCACGATCGACGGCTCCGGCAACCTGATTTACACCTCGAACCACAATGTCGCGCCCGGCGGCAGCGACGTGGAGACCTTCACCTACACGATCACGGACGGCGACGGCGACCAGACGACCGCGACCTTCACGGTCACCCTGACCGACACGGGTCCGACGATCGATGAAACCGCCGCGAGCATCCAGGTCGACGAGGAAGGCCTCGCCGGCGGCCTTGCCGGAACCGTCTATGGCGACGGCAGCGACCTTGCCGGCCAGGCGACGACGCAGAGCGGTACGCTGTCGGGTCTGTCGTTCGGCGGCGACGGTCCGGGCGACATCGTCTTGGCGGCGGTGGCTGACACGGGTCTTCGCACCCTGTCGAACCAGGTGATCGCGAGCTCGTGGAACGGAGCCACCCACACGCTGACCGGCTTTGCCGACGCGAACACCAATGGTGTGCAGGATGGTGGCGAAGCGACGGTGTTCACGCTGCAGATCGATAACGTGTCGACCGGCCATTTCGTGTTCAACCTCTCACAGCCGGTGAAGCACGCGACCGCCAACACCGAGGACAACGCGACCTTCTCGGTCGGTGTCACGGTGACCGACGCCGAGGGCGATCCAGCGAACGGCTCGATCAACCTCCTGATCGACGACGACAGCCCGGATGCGGTCAACGACGGCAATCTCGCGAGCGTGGATGACAATTCCGTCGCGGTGAATGTCGGCAATATCTCGACCCTGCTTTCGAACGACCATTTCGGCGCGGACGGAGCGGGGACGCCGCAGATCGCGATCGTCGGCGTCGGCTCGCTCGGCGGCACCGTCACGATCGACGGTTCGGGCAACCTGCTCTACACGTCGAACCATAGCGACGCGGCGGTCGAAACGTTCACCTACCGGATTACCGACGGCGACGGGGACACCGACACGGCGACCTTCACCGTGACGACGACCGACAGTCCTCCCGGACCGGGCGGAACGGTCAACCTGCAGCTCGTCGAGGCGGCTCTCGACACGACGCAGGCCGGCAGCGACCTCGCGCCCGGCATCGCCACCGGCACGAACGATGCGGCGACGACGGAAACGGATGTCGAGCCGCCGGCCAGCGGCCTGTCCTTCGCGGCCAACTCCGACGACCTCTCCTCGGTCGAGTTCAACACCGACCAGTCCGGCATCAACGTGACGGGCCTCGCGGCCGGCTTCAGCCTGACCTGGGCGGTGAACGGCTCGGGCCAGCTGGTCGGCACCCTCCACCAGGGCGCGACGGACCTCGGCACGGCGATCATCGTTGCACTCACCGGCGACACGGGCACGACCTCCGCGGGCGGCACGGCGCATGTCGGCGTGACGGCGACCCTCGTCGGGCCGCTCGAGCACACCGGGTCGTCGATTTCGATCAACGGCGTGGACGTCGTCGCGACGCAGGTCGACGCCGACACGAGCCACGGCACCGTCAACATCACCGTCAGCGACGACGCGCCGATCGCCGAGAACGATGGCAACCTTGCCACACTCGACGACAATGTGTCGGGCCACGACCTCGGTCTTGCTTCGACCCTGCTGCTCACGAACGACGATTTCGGGGCGGACGGCCAGAACACGCCGGCGATCACCAACATCGCGACCGGCAGCCTCGGCGGCACGGTGACGATCGATGGTTCGGGCCACCTCATCTACACCTCGGGCCACAACACGGCCCCCGGCGGAAGCGACGTTGAAACCTTCACCTATACGATCACGGACGGCGACGGCGACACCGACACCGCGACCTTCACGGTCACGCTGACCGACACCGGTCCGACGATCGACGCGACGGCGGCCAGCATCGCGGTCGATGAGGAAGGCCTCGCCGGCGGCCTCGCCGGGACCGTCTATGGCGACGGCAGCGACCTTGCCGGCCAGGCGACGACCCAGAGCGGCACGCTGTCCGGCCTGAGCTTCGGCGTCGATACGCCGGGCAACATCGTCCTTGGGGCGGTGGCCGACACCGGCCTTCGGACGCTGTCGAACCAGGTGATCGCGAGCTCGTGGAACGGCGCGACCCATACGCTGACCGGCTTTGCCGACGGCAACGGCAACGGCACGCAGGACGGCGGCGAGACGACGGTCTTCACGCTTCAGATCGACAATGTCTCGACCGGCCATTTCATCTTCACCCTCAATCAGCCGGTGAAGCACGCGACCGCCAACACCGAGGACAATGCGACCTTCTCGGTTGGCGTCACGGTGACCGACGCCGAGGGCGATCCGGCCATCGGCTCGATCAACCTCCTGATCGACGACGACAGCCCGGATGCGGCGGTCAGCGTCGCGGGACTTTCGATCAGCCATGACGAAACCCCGGGCGTACAGGGTGATGCCAATGACGTCGCGGGCCCGCTCGCGGCTTTCGCCGGCGTCCTGAACGCGGGCGACGATCCCGACGTTGCGGGCACAGTTATCGGCTTTGCGACGAGCACCGGCGCGGTTTCTTCAACTGGAACGCTCTTCGGAGCGGACGGTGCGGCAGCTGCCAACTCGGTGGTGTTCAGCCTGAACGTTTCCGCGGCAGGCGTCGACTCCGGCCTCAACGTGACCGGCGGACAGGATATCCAGCTGTTCAAGGAGGGCGATCTGATCGTCGGCCGCGTCAGCGGCGGCACGTTCAATGGCCAGGCGGCGTTCGCGCTCTCGATCGACCCGGCGACCGGCCAGATCAGCATGGTCCAGTACCTGTCGATCCAGCACAACAATACCGGCAGCGCGGACGAGTCGCTTTCGATCACCAACGGCGCGGTCCTTGCGGTCACGACCGTGACAGACGGCGATGGCGACACCGACTCGGCCTCGACCGGGATCGGCAACCTGATCACCTTCCAGGACGATGGCCCGCAGCCGTTCACCCCGGATCCGCTCGCCTCGCTGACGGGCCCCCAGGCGGCGGTCATCGGCGACCTCCATCTGCAGATGGGGACCGACGGGCTCGGAACCCTGGTGTTCGATTTCCTGGGCAATGGCTCGGGGACGTTGAACAACGGCATTGAGCTCAAGGACGCGCTGGGCAACAACCTGACCGTCGGCGGGGCGAAGCTGTACCTGTTCGGGGACAATACGGGCGCGGCCTACGCGACCACCGACCCGTTGGGCGGCGGCTCCCACGCGATCGACATCACCTTGAACGCCAACGGCACGTGGACGTTCGACGTCAACGCCGACGTCAGCAATGGCACGCAGACGTCCTTCACCGACTTGACGAGCACCAAGGCCGGCAACGACAATTTTGCCGCGATCGGCGCCAACAACGGGGTGAACAACTCGAGCAACACCGACGTGCTGATTTCGGCGCAAGACGCGGCGAACGTCGCGGCGACGGTCAACACCGACTCCGACTCGATCGGCATCAACAACCAGTCGATCGGCGTCGGTGAGACGGTGCGGTTCGAACTCGTCACCAACATCACCTCGCCGGCCGCGACCACGACGGGCTTCGCGTTCAGCCAATATGCCGGCACCAACAGCTTCCAGCAGGAGGTCGCGCAGGTCGGCGGATCGCCCACCAATACGGTGACGATCAACGTGGGCGCGGTGTTCGAGGCGAGCCAGGACCAGAATTTCGCCTACGAGTTTGGCACGCTGGACGCCGGTGAAAGCCTTCAAGACATCAACTCGGTGACGATCTTCGACTTCACCAAGTCCGGAAACACGAAGGTCGCCGTCGGGCAGGTCACGATTGTGGACCCGGGCGACAACCTTCCGCACGACGTGACGGTCCTTGGGGGTCAGACCTACACGGTGACGTTCAACTCGGACGGCACGGTGACGATCGAAGGATTGGGCGCGACCGACGAATACAAGATCGGAACGCCGACCAACTTCAATTCGGTCATCGTCGAATCGGATGCGTCCAACACGACGACCTACGACCTCGGGATCTTCTCGCTCGGCACCTTCAACGCCGGGACGCCGATGGACATCAACCTGCCGATCATCGCGACCGACGGCGACGGCGACATCGTCGACTCGATCGTCATGGCGACGATCGTGAACGGTACCGTCGGCAATTTCGTCGGCACGTCGGGTGACGATTCGAACACCGGCAACACCGGCGACAACGTCCTTGCGGGCAATGCCGGCAACGATACGTTGAACGGCGGCGACGGCAACGACACGATCTACGGCGGGTCCGGCAACGACACGCTGAGCGGCGGCATCGGCAACGACATTCTGCGCGGCGGCACGGGAGCCGACACGCTGAACGGCGGCGCCGGTAACGATCAGTTCATCCTCAGCAATGCGGCGATCACCAACGGCGCGGGCAATGTCGACATCATCCAGGACTATGCGGCGGGCGATGTCATCGACATCACGCAGATCCTGAATGTCGCGGCGGGCACGGACATCGTGGCCGACGGCTTCGTCCGGATTTCGACGACGACCGGCGCAATCCAGGTCGATATCGACGGCAGCGCGGGCTCGGGCGCGACCTGGGTAACGGTCGCGACCATGAACACCGGCGTCACGCCGACCATCAGGTACCTGGAGAACGGCAGCGCCGCGACCGATACGGTCACGCCGACCGCCTTCCCGGTCGCGCTCGACCTCAACGGCGACGGCCACGTCGACTTCCTGTCACTGGCTGCCGGAGTCACGTTCGACTACGGGTCCGGCGAGGTCGCGACGGCCTGGGTCGGGCCGCAAGACGGCATTCTCGTCAACGACGCCAACCATGACGGCAGGGTGAGCGGGAACGAGATCGTATTCGCGACGACCGGAAGCGATCTCCAGGGCCTTGCCCGGTATGACACGAACCACGACGGTCAGCTGAGCTCGGCCGACGCCGGCTTCGGCAACTTCGCCGTCTGGCAGGACGCCAACAGCAACGGCGTGGCGGACGCCGGCGAGCTTCAGTCGCTCGGCGCACGCGGCATCGCCAGCATCTCGCTGAGCTCCGACGGCGTGTCGTACACCGCCGCGAACGGCGACGTCACCGTCGTCGGGACCGGCAGCTACACGAACGCCGACGGGTCGACCGGCGTGCTTGCGGACGCGATCTTCCAGACCGCCACCCGCGACGTCACCGAGGCGCTCAAGTCGTCCTCGGCGCTGGCGAGCAATGCGGCGCTCATCGGAGCGGTCGCGGCGGCGGGCCTGGCGGCGGCGGAGCCGCTGGCGGCTCAGGGCGCCAGCGACCAGTCCTCGAGCGGCGACAACGCGCTCGACACCGGCGCCCAGCACACCCAGGCGTTCGCTCCCGTCGCGCTCGATGCCGCGAGCAACAGCTCGACCAGCGACCTGCTCGGCCACAGCGAGGCCAGCCACGCGTCGGCACCGCCCGAGAGCTCGACCTCGCAGGCGGATGACAATTCGTCGGCGCCGGCCGCGCTCGACTCCGCGGGCGACCACTCCGACGGGGCGACACCGGCCGAGCTTCCGGCGGGCACCGATGTTCCGGCGAACGACGGCGGCGATGCGCCGGCCGCTCTCACGGCCGCGGGCATTGTCATGCCGGATGCCGGTCTGCTGATTGCCGCCGATCAAGCGGCGTCGGTCGGCGCTCCGCAGCACAACCAGGTCGTCGGACAGGTGCTCGCGGACGCGCTGCACGGTGGCGACAGCTCGACCATCGACTCGTTGATCAACTCGCTCCCGACCCAAAGCGGTGGCGGCGACCACGGCACTTCGGCGCTCGAAGCGCTGGCAAGCCATGGCGCGGCGGCCGTTTCAAACGGGGACATGGGCATTTTTGCGGGCTTCTCAGCCATGCACGGAATGAACATGATGGAGCATATGGTGATGCATCAGGACGCGGCTCCGGCCCACGCTTGAGTTCGTCCGAAGGCGAAGCACGCGGGGTCTCCACTAGTGGACGGTGGGGACCCCGCAATGACCAGAAGGGGGTATCATGACCAAGAAGCACTGGACGATCATCGTTCCCGGGGCGGTGCTGCTCTGCGCGTCACCAGCATTCGGAGTGGAACTGCGTGACGCCGTTCAATCGGCGCTGACCACCAATCCGGAGATCCGCCAGGCGGTCGCGAACCGGATGGCAACCCAGGAAGAGCGTGTGCAGGGGCAGGGCCTCTGGTATCCGCGGATTTCGGTCGAAGGGTCCGCCGGCGTTCGCAGCCTGCGCAACCCGACGCGGCGCCGGATCGGCCTTGCCGACCAGACCTTGTGGCCGATCGAGGGCGACCTGATCGTCGACCAGCTGCTGTATGACAGCGGCGGGCGCGAGGCGGAGATTCGCCGTCAGGCCTCGCGGACCGACGCCGCCGCGGCGCGCGTCGAGGAGCGCTCGGAGTTCGTCGCGCTCAACGTGTCGCGGACCTACATCGACTATCTGCTGCAGCAGCGGCTCGTCGCGATCGCACAGGACAACGTCACGTTCCACGAACGGCTTGCGGGCGATCTGCGCGAAGGCGTGTCGAAGGGATCGATCAGCATCGCCGACCAGCAACAGGCCGAGGAGCGGCTGCAGGCCGCTCGCGCCAGGGTGACCGAAGCGCGCGAGGACCTCGAGGCGGCCGGGATCGCGTTCCAGACGCTGACGGGAACGCCGATCGACACCGTGTCGCTGCCGCCGGACCTGTCGCAATGCATGCCGGCGACCCTGGCGGAGGCCGAAGCGACCGCCCGGCAGAACAATCCGCGAGTCCGCGAAACGATGGCGGACCTGTCAACGGCACGCGAGGACATTCGCGCGGCTCGCGCCAAGCTCGGCCCGCGCTTCAACCTCGAAGGTCGCGCCCGGGCGGGCCATGACATCGACGGGTTCGAAGGCCGAACGACGGACCTTCAGGCGCTCGCGGTGCTCCGCTGGGACCTCTACAATGGCGGAATCAAGGAAGCCAACGTGCGCGAGCAACAGCATCGCGCCGACGAGGTTCATGGCCGCCTGTTCGAGCGGACCCGTTCCGCAGAGGAGGATGTCCGCAACGCGTGGAGCCGCCTGCAGAACCAGAGCGCGCTGGTGACCGAGCTCGAGACCCAAAGCCGGATCTCGGACGACCTGCTCCTGTCCTATCGCGAGCAGTTCAACATCGGCCGCCGTTCGCTCCTCGACGTGCTCGATGCGCAGAACACCCGGTACAACGTGCAGGCGCAGACCGAAACGGCGCGTCTCGCCAAGCTGTACGCCCAGTATCGCGTGCTCGCGGCCGAGAATCGGCTGATCGAGTGCCTCGGCGTCCAGAGGGCGACGGCCGCAACGGGCAATGAGCGGGCGCGGTTCAAGGTCAATCCGATCCCGCCGTCCGATCTGCAGGAGAACAGCATTCCGTACCCGGCGATGGTTCCGGCCCCGGCGGCCGCGGCGCCGGCGGGCGCTCCCGCGGGCGAAGCTTCGGCCAATCCGGCCGACGCTCCGAGCGGCAGGTAAGAAGGTGAGGGACGGGTCGTGAGCTTCATGCGCTGGCTTGATGCCGAACAGTCGCGGGAGATCGACCCGGTCCTGGATTGCCTGACCTACATCGCGCGGCAGGCGGACCGGCCTTCGTCGCCGGTCCTCCTCCGCGCGGGGCTCGCTGTTTCGGCTGACGGGAAGCTCCCGTTCCACCAGATCGAGCCCGCGCTCGAGCAGGTTGGAATGCGAGCCGACCCGATTACCCGGCGGCTCAAGGGCTGGCCGTCGGCCAAGTGCCCGGCGATCCTGGAACTCGAGGACGAACGCGCCGCGGTGCTGCTCGACACGCGTGACGCCGACGGCCTGGTCTATGCGCCGGGAGTCGTCGAGCCGACGTGGGTGAAGCTCGCGGAGATGGAGCCGGCCTATACCGGCCGCGCGATCGTCGTCGAGACCGATCCCACCCGGGAGCGCGAGAACGAGCGCCCGTGGGACGAGGCCCGCCGCCGGCACTGGTTCTGGTCGGAGGTATGGAAGGTCCGGAGGGAATTCTGGCCGGTCCTGCTCGCCGCGCTCATCGTCAACCTGCTCGCCTTCGCGATGCCTTTGTTCACGATGAACGTGTACGACCGGGTCATTCCCAACAAGGCGTCCGCGACCTTGTGGGTGCTGGCGCTGGGCGTGTTTTTTGCCCTGGGCTTCGACTTCACCCTCCGCGTGGCGCGCGCACGGCTGATCGACGAGGTCGGAAGGAAGCTCGACGCCAAGCTCTCGCAGAAATTGTTCGAGAAGGTGATGAATCTGCCGATGGCCGAGCGCCAGGGCAGTACCGGCGCCTTCGCTCGCCGCGTTTCGGAATATGAGCTGGTGCGCGACTTCTTCGCCTCCACGACCGTCGTGCTCGCCGTCGACCTCGTGTTCCTGGTCCTGTTCCTTGGCCTGATCACATTGCTGGCCGGCTGGCTGGTCGTCGTTCCGATCGCCGGGATCACACTCATGCTGATTGCCGGCGTCAGCCTGCAAAAGGCGATGGGCCGCGCCGCGCTCGATGCGCAGGCGGACGCGAGCCTGCAGCATTCGGTCCTCGTCGAATCGATCGGGGGCGCGGAAACGCTGAAAGCCGCGCGCGCCGAGGGCCAGATGCTCGGTCGCTGGCGCCGCTATTCGGCGATGTCCGCGGCGACCAGCGAGCACATGCGCAAGCTGACCGCGATCGCCGTCAACCTCGCCAGCATTTCGCAGCAGGCGATCAGCGTCGGGCTTCTGATCGGCGGCTTCTATCGTTTCCAGGAAGGCGCGATGACGATGGGCGCGATCATCGCGATCATCATGCTCTCCGGCCGCTCGCTGCAGCCGGTGGGGCAGCTCGCGTTCCTCGTGACCCGCGGCAAGCAGGCCATGGCGACGCTCGATTCGCTTCAGCGGATGATGGAAGCCGGGGACGAGCGGCAGGTCGCGCTGCGCAGCATCGTCCCGGAGATCCGGGCCGGCCACATTCAACTCACCGACGTCTCGTTCTGCTATCCCAATGCGGCGCGCGATTCGCTTGTCGGCTTCAACCTGAAGATCGATCCCGGCGAGCGGATCGGAATCATCGGCCGGGTCGCTTCGGGCAAATCGACGCTCGGTCGCGTCCTGTGCGGGCTCTACGCTCCGACCGAAGGTGTGATGGCGGTCGATGGCCTCGACAGCCGACAGTACCATCCGCATCAGCTGCGCGACGCCTTCCGTTTCGTCGGCCAGGACGCGGAAGTGTTCAGCGGGACCGTTCGCGACAATCTGATGCTCGGCGCCGCCCAGGCGGACGACAGCCAGCTGATCGACGCGGTGGTCCGCTCGGGCGCGGACATCTTCCTGTCACGCGACGCGGCCGGCTTCGACCTGCCGGTCGGTGAGCGCGGGTCGCGGCTGTCGGGCGGACAGCGCTCGCTGCTGGTCCTCGCCCGGGCCCTCGTCAGCCCGCCGAAGATGCTGTTCCTCGACGAACCGACGGGCTCGATGGACACGCAGACCGAGCTCTATTTCATCGAGCATCTGAAGGCGGCACTCGGCCCCGACCAGAGCTTGATGGTCGCGACGCACCGTCACAACATGCTCTCGATCCTCACTCGCCTGATCGTGATCGACGCGGGCAGGATCGTCGCCGACGGACCGCGCGACGAGGTGATGAAGCAGCTGACAGCGGCCGCCGCTGGCAAGGCGGCCAGCGACAAGGCCACCGCCGGCAAGAAGGACAAGCCGTCGTGAGCGCGCGCAAACCCGCCGCTCGCCGCAAGCGCGCTCCTGCCGCTCGCGGCAAACAGAAGCCGAGCCCGCGCTACGGGATGGTCGCGGCGAGTGTCGGCTCGCTGGTGGCCGTGGCCGGACTCGTCGTTGCGCTGTTTCCGGCGCGCGAGCCGGCGAACGCCACCGCCATGCTTCCGCCGGCCAAGGCCGAGGCGCTCATCCAGGCGACCACCGGCTCGCAAGCGAACGAGATGCAGGCGGTCGGCGAGCAGGCGAAATTGATCAACGCCGGACTTCCGTTCGCGAGCGGACCCCTCCATTCGGCGCGGCCGTTCGAGGCGAGCGGAAGCGATCTCGACCAGCGCCGCGCTTTGCTGTGCCTCACCCAGGCGGTCTATTACGAGGCCGGCTTCGAATCGCTCGAGGGACGCCGAGCGGTCGCGCAGGTCGTGCTCAACCGGCTCCGTCATCCGGCCTTCCCGAAGTCTGTCTGCGGGGTGGTCTATCAGGGCTCGGGGAGCGGCGTCTGCCAGTTCACTTTCGTGTGCGATGGCGCTCTCTATCGCGCTCCCGCGCTCGGCGCATGGCGGCAGGCGGAACAGATCGCGCGCGCCGCGCTCGACGGTTTCGTCGAGCGGTCGGTCGGCGAAGCGACCCACTATCACGCGGATTATGTCGCGCCGCGCTGGGCCCCCCTGCTCGCCAAGGTGGCGCAGATCGGCCAGCACATTTTCTATCGCTGGCCCGGTGCCTGGGGCAGGCCCGCCGCCTTCACCGGCCGGTATATCGGCGAGCCGCGCGATCCGCTTTCGTTGCGTCCACCCATGCCCGCCGATCAGCCGTTGGCGTCAGGGGATGGGACGGCCGTCGCGGGTCCGATCACGGATGGAACGGTCCTGCAGCGCGCTCCGAACGACGTCGGGGGCTTGCTCGACATGTCGAAGGGCTGGACCCTGAATATCCCCGCACCGGACGAAAGCGGGAGCGGCGCGGCGAAGCTGATCGCCGCTCAGGAACGCAAGGCCGCGGGCGTCACGCAGGCGCCGTCTGCCGACGATGCCGGGCCCGCGCTGGCGAGCCGCTAGTGGAATTGGAGTAAGCGTCGTCATGGCCACCTTGCCGTTTGTCGGACCCGCACTCAGGCACCGCAAGCCGCTCACCGGTGCGCGGCTGATCATCGTCGCATCGGCGGTCGGGTTCGCCTTGTTCCTGATCTGGGCGAGCATCGCTCAGGTCGACGAAGTCACCCGCGGCCAGGGCAAGGTGATCCCCTCGAGCAAGTTGCAGACCATCACCGCGGCCGACCCGGCGACGGTGTCGGAGCTCTATGTCCGGTCGGGCCAGCAGGTGCGCAAGGGCCAGTTGCTCGCTCGTCTCGCAAGCCCGGAGAGCGAATCGCAGCTCGGCCAGATCGAGGCCGAAACCGAATCGCTGCAGGCCCGCTCCGCGCGGCTTACCGAGGAGGGAATGGGCAAATCCGTCGCCTGCGAGGGCGCGGACTGCGCCGGCCAGCAGGCGCTTCGCGCCGCTCGGGAATCGGCGCTGAGCAGCAAGGTCGCGGCGCTCAATGCGTCGGCGGATCAGGCGCGCCGCGATGCCGGCGAGGCCGCGGCGACCATCAACAGCCTGCAGAGCGCGCTCGCGCTCGCGCAGCGCCAGGTGCAGATGATCGAGCCGCTCGCGGCCAAGAATATCGTTCCGCAGACCGACCTGCTCGACAAGAGGCGCGAAGTCGTCGACCTCCAGGGCCGGATCGCCGCGGCCCGCGAGCAGCAGGGAAAGGCGCTCGCCGCGGTGCGCGAGGCGCAGGCCCAGGCGGCTCAGGCGAATTTCGAGTTCCGTCAGCAGGCGCTCGACGAACGCAGTCAGGTCCAGGCCAAGATCGCCGTCAACCAGCAGTCGCTGCTCGGCGCGCGCGGCAAGCTCGACCGTACCGAGATCCGCTCGCCGGTCGACGGGGTCGTCAACGACGTCCAGGTGACGACGATCGGATCATACGTCCAGCCGGGCCAGAAGATCATGGAAGTCGTGCCGCTCGGCGACAAATTGCTCGTCGAAAGCCGCGTCCGGCCGAGCGACATCGCCTTCATCAAGGTCGGCGACCGGGCGCTCGTCAAAGTAACGGCCTACGATTTTTCCATCTATGGCGGACTGGACGGCAAGGTCGTCCAGGTCTCGGCCGACTCGATCTATGACGAGAAGGAAAAAGAGGCCTATTTCACCGTCATCGTGGAGACCCAGAAGAGCTATCTCTCGGCCTCGGGCCACCGACTTCCGATCACCCCCGGAATGATGACCGACACGCAGATCATCACCGGATACAAGAGCGTGCTCAGCTACTTGTTGAAGCCGGTGTTGAAGGCCAGGAGCGACGCGCTCCACGAGCGCTGATCGATCGCGGGGATCGGCACAGCCACCGCCGGATCCTTGGCTGACGCGACATTCATCGGAGCGGACGGCACGCGATAGCCGTGGGTCCACGTCCCCTTGGCGGCGAATGTCAGGATGGGGCGGTAGTCGCGGATGGCGTCGCTATCCAGGACCTGGTCGGTGCCGTTGTCGAGCACCAGCATGCGGTTTGCGGCGCGCACGACGAGCACCGCATGGTCGGCGCGGCTGACGAGGTCCTTGACGATCACGAGATAGAGGTCGCGATCCTGGAAGCCGGCACGCCGCGCCATCTGCAGCTTGGCAATCGCGAAGTCCTCGCAGTCGCCCTTGCCGCTGTTGAGCGTCTCATTGGCCGCCGACCAGACATCGGGCCGGCCCCAGCGCGGTTGATCGTCGACGAAGCGGACGCGTCGATTGACGTACCAATTAATGGCCTCGAGCCGCTCCAGCGAGTCCTTGCCGCGCTGCGATTCCGCAAATCGCGCGGCAGCCCCGCCTACGGGCGAATGCTCGACGCGGTACCAACGACCGTCGAGACGGGTCGCGCGGACGCGGAGGGCAACCGACCCGAAGACATCGGGACGGCCGCTGAGCACTCCGGCGCTGATCGCCGGACGGTCGCGGAAGATGGCATAGGCGGCCGGCGGGACCGAATAGGACGCCGGGCGCAGGACCGGCACTCGGTTCGCGACCGGAACGCCGCCTTGCTGCTGCGCGAGAATCGCCTCCAGCGCGCTCGGGGCGCCGAGGATTGCGTCGCTCTTGGACCAGCCAGGAGCCGCCGCTGCGGCGGGCGCCGGAACGAATGAAACCGCGGCAGCCGACGCGGCGAACCATGCGAATGCCCGGGGAAGACGTGGGTAAGCCATGGACCGGCGTGTCGCAGGTCGAGGCAAAGTTATGCTTAGGGACTATGGTAACCGCTGCGTTAATCACTCAGGCCGCGTGAATTCGGTCGCGATTACGGCCTGCGCAACGGTCAGAGATAGCGCAACAATCGGAGGTAACGGCGGAAGACCGGAACCATCGACTGGGCAACCGGACGAAGCGTCGGACTCGCGCCCAACGCGGCATAATTTCCGTGAATCCTCAGCGCGTCCTGATGCACCGCGAGCTGCTGACGCCGATAAAGGCCGTCGAAATCCGGGGCGAGTCGGAGCTGGTCGAGCATCGCCTGATGGCTCGGGCTCAGCGTCGCCGAGGGAAGCAGGTTGAGCCTCCGCCCGGCGAGCGAGAGTTGCAGGCTCGCGCCTTTATGCGCGTCGAGAACCATTTGCGCGAATTCCCGGACGCGCTTGGTCCGCGCCCGCTCGAGGGCGAGTTCGGACGACAGGATTTCGAACAGCTCGATCGACGATGCGCTCGCGATATAGGCGGCTGGTGTCACCGCCGCGCCGGGAGCGACGTCTCGCGGAATCGATTGCGGCATTGGCGCACGGGGTTGCGGCACCGATGCGACCCTCGGCTCCTGGCGGGCGCAGCCGGCGGCGAGAACGAGCAATCCTAATGCCAAAAGCCTCGCACCCATGCGGCGCATGCAAGCAACTCCCACGGCGATTTCAGCCGTATAGCATATGGCGGTTCAGAGCGGCCAAGTGCCCGCCGGCTTATTTGCCAGCGTAGGAAGGTGCAGGCGATGCCGCGGTCCGGATCGGCGGTGCAAGCGGGGTGCGGGTGTGAACCCAGGCCGTGGTCGGCCCGAAGCTGAAGATCGGCTGGAACTCGTTCCGCCGGCTGTCGGCCAGGAAGGGTGCTCCGCCCGTATCGTCGAGGATATAGAAACGTCCGCCGAGGCGCACCGTCAGCACGGTGAGCGGGCCGCCGACGCGGTCGCGCCCGAGCGTCAGGAACAGATCGTTCGGACTGAAGCCGAGCGCCCGAAGCGCGTGCAGCTTCACGATTGCACGGTCTTCCATGTCGCCCGCGCCATGCGCCAGCGTCTCGGACGCGCTCGCCCAATAGTCGTGCTGTCCCCACTCGGTGGCGTCGGAAATCCAGCGGATGCTGTTGGTCACCCGGCTCTGGACGTAGGTAAGCTTCTGCATTGCCGTGAGGCCCCGGGCGGGCGCGACCAGCGCCTGCAGCAAGGGTGAGTGGGACGCGTCTTGCATCGCATGCGCCCAGCTTCCGTTGAAGCGGGCGGCGCGGATCGCCACGGCCGTGGTGCCGAGAAGGTTGGGGCCAACACCGCCTGTGACAAAGATGGGCCGCTGAGGCAGCGCGGTCTCGGTCGAATCCGCAGCGCCAGCCGCGACAGGCGCAAGCAAGACCGACGCAGCAAGCGCTGCCCAAGCGCAATAGCGCCACATGACACTTCCCCTCCTTGCGACCCCAAGAGAGGGAAACACGTCAGCCGGACTTCAGGAACAGATCGGTTAACGCGGAATCAACCGTCAACGGCCAACCGTTACGGTTGCGGGACGAACTGCGGCTCGCGACGACTTTTGCCGAGATTATTCGGTCTTGATCCCGCGCTGAACTTGGATCTTCTCGACTTCCTGGCGATCCTGAAGCCGATCATCCGCCCATTGCGCGCGGGTTTTGCATACGCGCCTGACCGCGAGCCGACTGCCTACCACTTCCTGCTTCTCACAAATGACCTGGTTCGGGTCCGGCGCAGCGGTTTGCGGCGGCTGTTCGGGCAGCGTCGTGACCGTGGGGGCGGGGGCGGCGGCCGACAGGAGCGCGGCCGCCGGCAGCGCGACGATATAAGCCTTGAGCATATCAACGACCCTCCGGGTCAAGAAAATGGCATGGGGGACGGCCGTATGCCAAGGCGAATTCGACGAACAGGATCAACGAGGGATCGCCACATCGAACGCGACCGTCAGCCGTTCTCCGGCCGGAAACGGAACGGTCCCGTGCCACATCCACGATGGGAACAGGACGAGCTTGCCCGGCCGCGGCTCCACTCGACGAGTCGCGCGGAGATCGAGCGGCAGGCCCGGCGGCGGTTCGCCCATCGTCAACCAGCCCGCTTGCGGGTCTGCATTTGCGTCAACCGGAGGAAGCGCGACGTACAGGGCCGAGCTGATCCACCCCTGCGGATGAACGTGGCTCGCATGATAGCCGGCGTCGCGCAGCCGGACCGACCAGCTTCCCGAAAAACGCGGCATCCGGTCGCGGCGCCGGGAGAGCAGCGGATGTTTGGTGTCGGGCTCCGGCAGTTGCGCCAGGTAGCGATCGACGGCCGTGACAACGGCGGAGCGAAGCTCGCGCATGTCGGGCTCGATCCGGCTGAACAGCGGTCCGTCCGTTTGAGTCCCGCCGCGAACCGACTGGTCGAGATATTCGCCCTTCGCGACGTGCAGGGAACGAAGCAGCCCGGCGAGACGGTCGAGCGGCGGAAGCTCGTTGCTCAGGTCCGTTTCCCAGACCAATCGCCGGTCGCCCTCAAGCCATTCGGAGCGCGGGTCGGCCGACAAGCGCCAGGCGAGCGCCGCATAGGGCCAGGCTTCCGCCGCCCGCTCGCTTGCGGTCTCGGCGTCGATCAAACGCCGCGCCCGGGTCATGCGACCCGTCCGGAGGAGGTGCCTGATCCGCCAAATGGGAAGGGCGGGGCCGTCTTGGGAATCCAGCTCGCCGAACAGCGTGTCGGCGTCATCGGCACGGCCGAGCTCGGCGGCAGCAATCGCCTCATAGGGCCGGCGCACCTCCAGCGAGATTCCACTCTTGAGCGCCCGTTCGAGCGCAGCGTCGAGACTCGAGAAGTCCCCGCGCTTGACGTGGACGTCGAACAAAACCCGCCAGATTTGGGGTTCCTGCGGCAGCGTCGCCAGCGCGCGTTCAAGCGAGGCCGTCGATGCGCCTGGTCGGCCGAGCATCGAGCGCAATTGCGCGAGCTGAAGATGGCCCTGAATCCAGAGCGGCGCCCGCTGGAGGACGGCGTCCAGCTCCTGCTCCGCTTGTTCGCCTCGGCCCGCGGCAAGCCGCGCCGCGGCCAGGCCGAGGAGCCGCTCGCCGTCGGCGGGAGCGAGACGGATTGCCTGATCGTACAGTTGTTCCGCCGGGATGCCGGCTTCGAGCGCGATCCGCGCATGGCCGTGCGCGATGCTCGAATCGAGCGGGTCGAGCCGGGCCGCCTCGGCGAATGAGGCGAAAGCCTGCTCGTGCTCGTCGAGCGCGCGCTCGAGCAGTCCCTTCCATTGCCACAGGCGTGCCGACGGGTGCTGGCGAAGCGCAGCCTCGAGCAGCGGCAGCGCGCGCTGCTCCTCTCCGTCGGCGAGCGCCTCTTCCGCGAGGTCGACGAGTGCATCGGGATCCGCGGGCCGCGACGACGCCATCGCGAGGGCGGCCGCGAAGCTCACAGTGCCGCGGCGGTCCCGTCGGCCCGGATGAGCGCGGTAACGGCATCGCGTTCGGCGGCGCTCAAGTCCGGGTGCCAGACGTCGAAGATGAAGACGACGCGAAGCTGGTCGCTCGGGTTCATCGCTTCGTGCTCGATCGTGTCGTCGAACACGAACGCCGCCCCACGCTTCCAATGCCGTGTCTCCGCGCCGACCCGGAACCAGCAGCCTTCGGGCACGATAAGCGGGAGGTGGCAGACGAGCCGGGCGTTGCTGACGCCGACATGTGGCGGAATTGGCGTGCCCGGCGCGAGCAGCGAGAACATCGCATTCGGGCCGGCGCCCGGGACCTGCGGCTGAGGCAGGCGCGCGAGCAGCTCCATCGTCCGCGAACAGTGGCCGGTGTTGGCCTCCACCAGCTCGCCGTTCTTCAGCAGGTGAATGGCCGTCCAATCGGGATTCCGGTTAAGCGCCCGCCACTGGTCCAGCGGAAGATGGTCCTCATACTGAATGTACGGGACCAGCTCGGCCCGCTCGGCGGTCATCACCGCCTGCATCTCCTGCGTCAGAACCTCGGTCGCGCCTTCCACTTCCTCGAGCCACGGGAACAGGCGCCGCGGATGGAATTCGCGTTCGGCAAGTTCCGGGAAATGAAAGTGCGTCGGCTGGCTGTGGAAAGGCCGTGTGCGACGAAGCACATTCGATCGGAAGCGCTCGATACGCTTGCGTTCCTCATCATCGGCGCGCTCTTCCGCAGGCGCCATTTCGGCCTTCATCCGCTGCTCGCGCGCGTCGAGCCAGGCGGAGTGGTGCCGCTCCGCCTCGGCCACCACGGCGGCGATCTGGGCGGGCAAGTCGCCGCCGGGCTTCTGGGCGAGCGCATGTCCCCATGCCTCGCCGGCCTGCGGGTCGCCCAGGCGATGGAGCAAGCTGGCGCGCATCAAAAGGGCGGTGAAATCGAGTGGCGCGATCTCGAGCGCGCGATGAACCGCATCGAGCGCGGGCTGTGGCTTGCCCGTCCCACGGTACATCGCCGCGAGATTCAGCCACAGGGCCGGGTCGGGAGGTCCGCTCTCGGCCGCCCGCTGGAGAAAAAGCGCCGCGCGCTTGAGGTCGCCGGCGGCGAGGGCGCGATCCGCTTCCTGGGTCAGCTGCGCCCTTTCCATGCTGTCACATGGAGTAGCCGAACTTGGCGGCCCACGGCTCGAGAATTGGAAGGACCGGCTCGAGGTGTTTGCGATAATTCAGCCAGCGGCCGGCGGACCGTTGATAGATGGGCTCCACCACCTGCGCATAGCTCGCGGTCTTGATATGGCCCCGTTTGCGCGCGGTGGACTGATGGTCGAGCACGCGCTCGTCCCACTCCAGCCCAAGGAAATCGAACAATGGCCGAAGCTCGCGATCACGGTCGGCGACGATGTTTTCGTAGATCACGGTATGAACCTCGGGCTCCAGCAGCTCGCGCGCTTTCTCGAAATAGCCGAAGCTGAGATCGTA
>DASURT010000181.1:0-2911 GCA_036375515.1 Sphingomicrobium sp. | reverse complement strand
CGGCGAACAAGAGCTTCGACGTCGACCTGCCGCCGGGCTCGAAAAAAGTGACGGTGCTGCGCTCAACAGGCGCAATTCCCGTCACTTGCAGGTATCATCCGGGGATGAAGACCATGCTGAAGGTATCATGAGCGCCAGGCTCGCCCTCGATTATGCGGCGATCGACGAGGTCGAGCTCGCGCGCCTCTGTTCGGTGCGCGACGCGGGCGCCTCGCGGTACCTCATCACCGCCAACAACCAGCGCCTGTTCCGGGCCGCCTGGAGTATCCTGAAGGACCGCGGCGAAGCCGAGGAGGCGGTCCAGGCCGCGTATCTGTCCGCGTTCGGCGCCATCGGCCGCTTCGAGGGCCGATCCGCGCTCTCCACCTGGCTGACCCGCATCGTCATCAATGAGGCGCTCGCTCGCCAGCGGGCGGGACGGCGACGGCGCAAGCAGCTCGAAGACAGGGGAGTGGCGATGCTCGACGATTATCGGGCGGCGTTCGCCCGGGGCTCGGACCCCGCGGGTCCCGACACCGCCGCCGCTCGCGCGCAATTGCGCGGCATTCTCGAAGAGGCGATTGGCAAGCTGCCCGAGCAATTCCGCACGGTCTTCGTGTTGCGAGACGTCGAGGGGCTGTCGGTCGAGGACACGGCGCACGTGCTCGGACTGGTCGAGGGGACGGTCAAGACCCGGCTCCTTCGCGCCCGCCGCAAGCTTCAGGACATGCTCGCGCCCGACGTTCGAAGCGCGCTCACCGGCACGTTCCCGTTCGCCGGGGCCGATTGCGCGGCGCTGACCGCGCGCGTGCTTGCGAAGCTCGACGTGGCCTGACGTTCCGCCCTGGCTCAAGGGCTTTCCTACATCACGCCTATTTGGTTACGTTGCTCGCGACTCGGAAGGAGGCGCGAGTGGAAAAGACTATGGGTGCCGATCAGCTCATCGACGCGCTGATCGATCGCGAGGGCGGCTACGTGAACCATTCCGCCGACAAGGGCGGGCCGACCTGCTTCGGGATTACCGAAGTCGTGGCCCGGTCGCACGGCTACCGCGGCGCGATGCGCGACCTGCCGCGCGATGAGGCGGCGGGAATCTACCGCCGGATCTATTGGCTGCGCCCGGGCTTCGACCGGGTCTGGAAACGCAGCCCGCGAGTGGCGGAGGAGCTGTTCGACACCGGCGTCAACATGGGTCCGGCGGTCGCCGCGACGTTCCTCCAGCGCGCATTGACCGCGCTCAACCGCAACGGGACCGATTATCCCGACCTCGTGCCCGACGGCCGCATCGGCGAGGTCACGCTGACCGCGCTCGACGCGTTCCTCGCCATAAGGGGAGAGCGGAGCGGAGAGACGGTGCTGCTGCGCGCGCTCGAGGCGCTCCAGGGCGAGCGTTACCTTCGGCTGGCCGAACGCCGCCCCGCCAACGAGGCGTTCCTTTACGGATGGCTGGCGAACCGGATCGGTTAACCGTAACTTCCCAAAACATGGCGCCTCACCATGAGAAATTAGTGAAGTTAAGAAGGGAGATCTATCCGTGACACGACTTCCGCCCCCCGGGACTTTCGCCGAAGGGCAGCGCTACGTTTACGGCCTGCTCGCCGCGGCCGGCGGCATGTTCTGCGGCGCCTGCGCCGTCGCCATGGTCGCGCTCCTCATGTGGGGCGGCTGGTCACCGGCGGAGGAGCACAGCATCGTCACCATCTTCGGCTGGTCGCTCGGCGGGTTCATCGCGGCGATGATCGCGGTGATCGTCGGGTTGCTCGCGGGCGGCCCGGTCGGACGGTTCAGGCTCGCCGCGACCCGCGACGGCGCCTCACTGGAAACGGAAGGCCGCCAATGATCCTGCGCCTTCTCAATCCGCAGGGGATCGCGGGGATCGCCGCTTCGCTCTGCCTCGCGCTGCTTCTCGTCCTCCAGAAGGGCGAGACCCGCCACTGGAAAAAGCGGAGCGGACATTACGAGCAGCTCTATCGCGACGGCGAGGCGGCGCTCGCCGGGACCGTCGCCAACTACCGGGCGGCCACCGAGCAGGCCCGCGCTGCTGACAAGGCCAACGCCGAGCGCGTCGCCGCCCAGCAAAATGCGATCAACGAAAGGATCTCCGATGATTACGAAAAACGCCTTGCTTCTGCTCGCGCTGCTGCTGCCCATCTCAATGCTGGGGGCCTGCGCGTCGAAGCCCGAACCGCCGCGGCCGATCCCGGCCGTGGCGGAGGCGCGCCAGTGCACGGTGTACCCGCTGCCCCCGGCACAGCTCATCAAGCCGCCGGTGAAGACCGACTTCCTGACGCGTTGATCGCCACCGAGCAGGCGATCCAGCTCGACGAACTGATCAAGTGGGTCAAGGCCCAGGCCGATGTTCATCCGAACAGCGGAAATTGAATCACGCGGAGAGCTACGCGCTCGCGATGCCCGCCGCTTTTCTCGTTTCCCCTTACCTCTCCGTGGCGATTTACATCGGCGCGTCGGCGATGTGGTTGACTCCGGACGGTCGCTTCGAACGCTTGTAGCTCCGGCCGCCGCATCCCACCTGACGCCTTATGGAACAATACCACGGAACCACGATCCTCGGGGTCAAGAAGGGCGGCAAGACCGTCATTGCGGGCGACGGCCAGGTCAGCCTCGGCAATACGGTGATCAAGCCCAATGCGAAGAAGGTCCGGCGCATCGGCGCCGATGGAAACGTGATCGGCGGCTTCGCCGGGGCGACCGCCGACGCCTTCACCTTGTTCGAGCGGCTCGAGAAGAAGCTCGAGCAATATAACGGCCAGCTGCTGCGCGCCTCGGTCGAGCTCGCCAAGGACTGGCGGACGGACAAGTATCTTCGCAACCTCGAGGCGATGATGATCGTCGCCGACGCCGAGGTGATGCTGATCCTGACCGGCAATGGCGACGTGCTGGAGCCGGAAGGGGGCATCGCCGCCATCGGCTC
>DASURT010000180.1:0-3880 GCA_036375515.1 Sphingomicrobium sp. | reverse complement strand
CCGCCGCCGAATTTCTGAATGCGGCCGACGAGGCCGAGATCGCCCGGGTATTGCGCGACTATGGGGAGGAGCCGCGCGCCCGGGCGATCGCCCGCGCTATCGTCGCCGCCCGTCCGGTCGAGCGCACCGCCGAGCTTGCCGCGATCGTGCGTCGCGCGGCCGGGTTCCGGCAAGGCCAGAAGAGCGACCCCGCGACCCGCACCTTCCAGGCAATCCGGATTCATCTGAATGCCGAGCTCGACGAACTCGAGGAAGGGCTCGAGGCCGCGGAGCGCGCGCTGAAGCCGGGCGGCCGCCTTGCCGTCGTCACCTTCCACAGTCTCGAAGATCGAATCGTGAAGCGCTTCTTCCGCGAACGCAGCGGAGGAACGCCGGCCGGTTCGCGCCACCGTCCCGCGGTTGTCGATCCGCAAGAGCCGACGTTCGAGCGGGTCGCCAGGCCGGTTTCCCCGGCGGAGCGCGAGCTGGCCGCGAATCCGCGCGCCCGATCGGCGCGCCTCAGGAGCGCGGTCCGGAGTTCGGCGCCCGCGCGCAAGGGGAGGCTGCAATGAGTACACGAAGCTTCGGCTCCCTGTTCATGGTCGCGAGCTGCGCTGCCGCGGCGCTCGGCTGCTATCTCGTCTCGCTGCGCGTGGCATCGGAGCGCGCGTCGCTCGAAACTGTCGAGGCGCGGATCGTGCGCACCCAGCGCGAGGTTCGAATGCTCCAGACCGAGATCGGCACGCGCGGACGGTTGTCGCAGCTGGAGCGGTGGAACGCGGGCGCGTTCGAGCTTTCCGCGCCCCAGGCCGACCAGATTTTGAAGGGCGGCTTCGAGCTCGCCCGGCTGATCCGGCCGCAACGCGAGGTCGACTTCCAGGCGCCGGTCGTGCTCGCGGCTGCGCCCGCGCCGCAGAGGCCGCCTATCGGCGCGCTCGGCGACGACGATTCGAGCACGACGTCACTCACACCATCCGGCTTGCTTCACGAAGCGAGCCTCAAGACCGAGACGCGCGAGGTCCCGGCACAATCGGCTGGCCAGATGCCCCTGCCTGCCGAATCCAAGTCCGCGGACAGGCCGGCTGCAGCGGCGAAGCCGGCGCCACTGAAGTCCACGGATGAGCCGGGCCTCGCGGCCGCCCAATCCTCCAAGCCGTTGAAAAAGCACGCTTCGACGGCGTCGGCCAGGCCGGCGAAGAAATCGGTGGATAAGCCGGTCGTCGCGCGCGCGAAAGCGGTGACAAAGCGGATCGAGCTTGCGAAGACCGATCCGCTCGCTCCGCTTCCGGAGAGGCATTCAGGCACAACCAAGGACTCGCCTTCCGGACGATGAACGCACCGACACCCGCTCTCGTCGCGTCACGGCCCGAGCGGCTCCGGCTCGTCGGACAGCGCCGGCAAATGCTCGCCGTCATGCATCAGCGGCTGATGTTCGGCATGCTCGTCTATGCCGGGATCATCGCGTTGATCGCGCTTCGGATTCTGTGGCTGGCGGCCTTCGGCGACCACGCCGGGCGAAAGGAGGAGCTGACCAGCTTCGTTCCGGAACGCGGGGACATCGTCGACCGCGACGGTCAGCCGCTGGCACGCACCATCGATTCCTGGACCATCGCGGTTCACCCGAACAAAGTGATCGGCGACAAGCTCGCGCTGGCGCGGAAGCTCGCGGCGCTGATGCCCGAGAAAACGGAGGAGCAATATTTCGCGCTTCTCCGGTCTGACAAGTCGTTCGTTTACCTGCGGCGCCTCGCATCGCCCGCGCTCGTCGAAAAGGTGAACGCGATCGGCGAGCCCGGCCTCGCGATCCAGCGCGAGCCCGACCGGCTCTATCCGCAGATGAGCCTTGCCGCGCACGTCATCGGATTCACCGACATCGACGGGCACGGCGCGGCCGGGGCCGAGCGCGCCTTCGACGCCTATCTATCCGATCCGGAGACTCGGGGAACTCCGCTCGTCCTCTCGATCTCGAGCAAGGTTCAGCAGGCGCTCCAGGCCGAGCTTCAGGGCGCGCTCGAACATTTCTCGGCGATCGGCGCCGCGGGCGTGGTGATGGACGTGCACACCGGCGAAGTTCTCGCGATGACCTCGCTTCCTGCGTTCAATCCCAACGTGCCGGGGCAGGGCACGCCGGAGCAGATGTTCAACCGGGCGACGCTGGGCGTGTTCGAGCTGGGATCGACCTTCAAGCCGTTCACGCTGGCGATGGCGATGGATTCGGGCACCGTGTCCGGTCCCGGGCAGATGTTCAATTGCCCCGAAGTGCTGCCGGCATACGGTCAGGTCGTTCACGACACCCATCCGTTCGGGCGCCAATGCTCGGTGGCCGAGATCATGATGGAAAGCTCGAACATCGGCATGGCGCAGATGGCCGATCAGCTGGGTACGGCGCGGCAGAAGGCCTGGCTCAAGAAAATGGGCTTCCTCGACCGCGTCGAAATCGAGTTGAAGGAGCGCGGGCGTCCGCTGACGCCGGGATCGCGCTGGGGACCGTTCGAGACCATGACCATCGGCTTCGGCCAGGGCATCGCGGTCGCGCCGCTGCAGCTCGCGATGGGCTATGCGACGCTGTTCGACGACGGAATCTATCACCCGCCGACGATCCTGAAGGTCGGCCCCGGCCATCCGCTGAAGCCCGGCAGGCGGGTCTTCAGCGCCGACACCAGCTACCGGATGCGATCGCTGCTTCGCCTCGTGGTGATGAAGGGCACTGGCCGAAAGGCCGACGCGCCGGGCTATCGCGTGGGCGGAAAGACAGGCACCGCGCAGAAAGTCATCGACGGCCGGTACAGCCAGACCGTCAACGTCACGAGCTTCGCCGGTGTGTTCCCGATGGACGACCCGCGCTATGTAGTCGTGGTGATGCTGGACGAGCCCAAGGCCACGCCCGAAACCTATGGATTCACGACCGCCGGCTGGAACGTGGCGCCGGTGGTGAGCAAGACCATCAGCCGGATCGCGCCGATGCTCGGAGTCGTCCCGGACATGAACCGCGAACCCAATATGTCCGAGGTGCTGCCGTTCATTCACGACCCGAAGCAAGATTCGAAGAAGGACTGAACGGCGTGAGATTGCGGGATATCGCCGAGGTCGATTCCGATTCCAGCGTCAGCGGCTTTGCCATCGACCACCGCAAGGTCGAGTGCGGAAGCGTGTTCGGAGCGTTTCGCGGCGCGGTGTTTAACGGCGAGGACTTCATTCCGCAGGCGATCGAACGCGGCGCGGTGGCAGTGGTCGCCCGGCCCGGCGCGAAGGTCGAGGATGTGCCGCACCTTGCCGACCCGGTTCCGCGCAAGCTGTTCGCCAGCCTCGCCGCGAAATTCTATGCACCCTATCCGGAGACGGTGGTTGCGGTGACGGGCACGAACGGGAAAACGTCGACGGTCGAGATGACGCGGCAGATCTGGCGCATGTCGGGGCACCGCTCCGCCTCGATCGGAACGCTCGGCGTTACGACCTCCGACGACCAGGTGAAGACCGGCCTGACCACTCCGGACATCGTCACCTTCCTGCACAACATGGCGGGCCTGAAGCGCATGGGCACGAGCCATGTGGCGTACGAAGCATCGTCGCACGGGCTCGACCAGCACCGCTGCGAAGGGGTTCCGCTCGCCGCCGCCGCCTTCACCAATTTCAGCCGCGACCATCTCGACTATCACGAGACGATGGAGGCTTATTTCGAAGCGAAGGTGCGGTTGTTCGAGGAGTTGCTTCCGGAGGGCAGGCCGGCGGTGATCTGGACCGACGATGCCAAGTCGGAAGAGGTGATGGAGCGGGCGCGGAAGCGCGGTCATGAGTTGCTGACGGTTGGCCGAAAGGGCGAGACGATCCGGCTTGTCGAGCAGAGCCCAACCCCGCTCGGCCAGACGCTGGTCATCGAGCATGGCGGCAAGCCGCACCGGAT
>DASURT010000179.1:0-3637 GCA_036375515.1 Sphingomicrobium sp. | reverse complement strand
GGAACCTCGATCTCGACGCCGTCGACGGTAACTTTAGGCATCGCGCCACCCTTCCCCCTCTCCCCTCGAGGGAGAGGGATACGAGCACTTAGCGACGAAGGAGCTTAGTGCGAGTTGGGTGAGGGGGACCCCCTCACCAAGCTCCACTAGGGCTCTGATGAGCCCAAGCTTCGCTATCCTCTCCCTCCAGGGGAGAGGAGCAGCTATCCAGCGAGTCCCCCTCATTCCGCCGCCTCCAGCAATTGCTTGCCGGTGCGTTCGGCGATGCGGCGCTCAAGCTCCGGGCGGAAGTGGCGGATCAGGCCCTGGATCGGCCAGGCGGCGGCGTCGCCCAGCGCGCAGATGGTGTGGCCCTCGACCTGCTTGGTGACGTCGAGCAATTGGTCGATGTCGGCAACCTCGGCGTCGCCCTCGCGCAATTTTTCCATCACCCGCCACATCCAGCCGGTGCCCTCGCGGCACGGGGTGCACTGGCCGCAGCTCTCGTGCTTGTAGAAATAGCTGATGCGGCTGATCGCGCGGACGATGTCGGTCGACGTGTCCATGACGATCACCGCCGCGGTGCCGAGGCCCGAACCGAGCGCCTTCAACCCGTCGAAGTCCATCGGCGCGTCGATGATCTCGGCGGCCGGAACCAGCGGCACCGACGATCCGCCCGGAATGACCGCCAGCAAGTTGCTGAAATCGTCCGCGTTCTTGGCGCCGCGGATGCCCCCGCCGTGCCTTGAAATCAGCTCCCTGAAGCTGATCCCCATCGATTCCTCGACCGTGCACGGCGTGTTGACGTGGCCCGACAGCTGGAACAGCTTGGTACCCTCGTTCTTGGGGTTGCCGATCCCCGCGAACCATTCGGCGCCGCGCCGGAGGATCGTCGGCACGACCGCGATCGATTCGACATTGTTGACCGTGGTCGGGCAGCCGTAGAGGCCCGCCCCGGCGGGGAACGGCGGCTTTAAACGCGGGAAGCCCTTCTTGCCCTCGAGGCTTTCGAGCATCGCCGTTTCTTCGCCGCAGATGTAGGCGCCCGCCCCGCGGTGGACGAACAGGTCGAAGTCGTAGCCGCTGCCGCAGGCGTTCTTGCCGAGCAGCCCGGCTTCGTACGCTTCCGCGACCGCGCGCTCGAGCACGCGCGTCTCCTGAATAAATTCGCCGCGAATGTAGATGTAGCCGGCGCGCGCCCGCATCGCGAAGCCGGCGATCAGCGAGCCTTCGATCAGTTTGTGCGGGTCGTGGCGGATGATCTCGCGGTCCTTGCAGCTACCGGGCTCGGACTCGTCGGCGTTGACCACCAGGAAGCTGGGTTTGCCCGGCTTGGGCTCCTTGGGCATGAAGCTCCACTTCATGCCGGTCGGGAAGCCGGCGCCGCCTCGCCCGCGCAACCCCGACGCCTTGACCTGCTCGACGATCGCGTCCTGGCCGAGGGCCATCAGGCCTTTGGTATTGTCCCAGTCGCCGCGCTGCTCGGCCGCCTTCAGCCACGGCTCCTGGAAGCCGTAGAGGTTGGTGAAGATGCGGTCCTTGTCGGAGAGAGGCCCGGTGTAGCCCATCACTTGATCCGCTTCTGGCCGAACTTGTTCTGGACCAGCATCAGGCCGCCGACGACCAGCGCGACGATGATCGCGATCTTGAGGAGCTTCAGCAGCAACCCGATCAGCAGGATGCCGATGATCACGGCGACGATGATCCCGATCATGACGGCTCTCCTACCGTCACCCCCGCGAAAGCGGGGGTCCCACTAATTTCACGCGGAGACGCGGAGAACGCGGAGAGATTGCGCAAACGGCGAGCTGGAGCGAACCCTCCTCCGCGCCTCCGCGCCTCCGCGCGAACAAAGAGAAGCGGGATTCCCGCTTTCGCGGGAATGACGACTGGAGGCGAACGGACCATCACTGCCCCTCCCCGGCCCCGGAGCCGGCTACAGCAGTCCATTGCGGCCGGTAGTCGTAGTTGCGCTCGGCCATCTTCTTGAGCGTGGTCGGTCCGCTTGTCGGGCAGCTGGTCTGCCGCTCGATCTGCGGGCCGGGCTTGGGCGTTTGCCCCACCGCCAGCGCGTCGAGGATCGCCTTCATGCTCGCCTCGGTCAAATCCTCGTAATTGTCGTCGTTGATCTGGACCATCGGCGCATTGGCGCAGGCGCCGAGGCACTCGACCTCGGAGAGCGTGAACAGGCCGTCGGCCGTCGTGTGCCCTTTCCTCAGCCCGCGCTTGTGGCAGGCGGCGAACACCTCGTCCGATCCGCGCAGCATGCACGGCGTCGTCCCGCACACCTGGACGTGGAATTTGCCCACCGGCGCGAGGTTGAACATGGTGTAGAAGGTCGCAACCTCGAGCACGCGGACATAGGCCATGCCGAGCTCGTTCGCGACGAACTCCATCACCGGGATCGGCAGCCAGCCCTGCGTGTTCGTCTCCGCGCCGACCTGCCGCTGGGCGAGATCGAGGAGCGGGATGGACGCGGACATCTGCCGCCCCTCGGGATAGCGCGCGACGATCTCGCGGGCCTTGCGGGCGTTCTCCTCGGTCCACGCGAACCCTTCCCAGCGCGCGCGCTGACCGGCATCGTCGAGGATCGATGCGGTGCCGGCCATCTACGATTGCTTCCACATTCGCATGACCACCCATTCAATCGCGATCAAAGCGATCAGCAAGATCAGTAGGGACGAGGACCAGCGACCGAAATCGCTTTGAAGAGTCTGATCTACACGGTCGTTGAGCAAAAGCATTGTGGTCATGCTGCCCACAATTGCGCCGGTTACGACCAGCACGATGCGCTCCACCAGGACCTTCACCGGTCGATCTCCCCGAACACGGCGTCGATCGCCGACAGCACCGCGGTCGTGTCCGCTAGCATGTGGCCCTTCATCATGAAGTTCATCGCCTGGAGGTGCGAGAAGCCCGTCGGTCGGATCTTGCAGCGGTAGGGCTTGTTGGTGCCGTCGGCGACGAGATAGACTCCGAACTCGCCCTTCGGGCTCTCGGTCGCGACGTAAACCTCGCCCGCGGGCACGTGATAACCCTCGGTATAGAGCTTGAAGTGGTGGATGAGGGCCTCCATCGAGGTCTTCATCTCCGCGCGCGAGGGCGGGAAGACCTTGCGGTCGTCGGTCGCGACCGGCCCCTCGGGCATCTGCTCGAGGCACTGGCGCATGATGCGCGCCGACTGCCGCACCTCCTCGACGCGGACCATCAACCGGTCGTAGCAGTCGCTGTTGGTCCCGACCGGAATGTCGAACTCCATCCGGTCATAGACTTCGTAGGGCTGCGCCTTGCGGATATCCCAGGGCACTCCCGCGGCGCGGATCATCGGCCCGGAGAAGCCCCAGGCGATCGCGTCCTCCTTGCTCACCTTGGCGATGTCGACGTTGCGCTGCTTGAAGATGCGGTTGTCGGCGACCAGCGCGATGCCGTCCTCGAACAATTGCAGGCGGTGATCGAGGAAATCGCCCATGTCGGCGAGCAGCTTTTCAGGCAGGTCGTAGCGCACGCCGCCCGGACGGAAATAATTGGCGTGCATCCGCGCGCCCGACGCCCGCTCGTAGAACTGCATCGTGTCCTCGCGGACCTCGAACAGCCACAAATTGGGAGTCATCGCGCCGACGTCGAAGGTATGGCTGCCGAGCTGGAGCATGTGGTTCGA
>DASURT010000178.1:0-20403 GCA_036375515.1 Sphingomicrobium sp. | reverse complement strand
TGAACCTATAACGGCCTCAGCCGTCGGCGGCGAGGGGCTCGGCTGCGCGGTCGGATGGCGCGTCCAATGTCTGCTTTCGATCCGAACACGACATAAGAGGTGACGCTATTAAACCGATGAATCCTGACGCTTGTTAATCTTCAGCACTGCCGTAATGTCAGTGATTCAACGACGTTGGGCCGGAGCGAGGGTTCCGTCTCGCAAAATCTCGGACGCAGCCGCCATTAATGCATTGGCGTAGTCTGGATGACTGCCAATTGTGCTCCGATCGAAAGATACGAAGTTCTGCTTTCGAGGAGGATTTATGAAGGGCTCGTTGCTGGCAATCAGTGCCGCACTCCTGAGTTTCGCGTTCAACGTGTCAGCCGCACCGCCACGCCCTGCAAACGTGATGATGGAGCGAATGACGACAGCGGAAATCCGCGATGCCATCAAAGGCGGCAAAACGACGGTGCTTATCTTCAATGCCAGCACTGAAGCGACCGGTCCGGCGATCGCACTTGGAAAGCATATTGTTCGGGCGCAGTACCTCGGCGAGCACATCGCCCGCGAACTAGGCAATGCGCTGGTTTCGCCCGTCATGCCTTTTGCGCCCACCACAGACGAGAGCCGCTTCCCGGGGACGGTAAACCTGTCCGCGGAGACGTTTTCGCGCGTCAACGAAGATGTTGCGGAAAGCATGGTGAAAGCCGGATTCAAGTACATCATTTTGATGGGCGATCACGACGGGAACCAGCCCTCGCTTCGTGCGCTGGCCGGCGAGCTGGACGAGAAGCATCGCGCCCAAGGCGTGCGCGTGTTTTTTTCCAGCGACGCTTACGCCAAAACGAACAAAGAGATTGACGATTACCTCAAAGCGAATGGTTATTCACCGAGCCGGCACGGCGGCGTTTCCGACACGTCGATCACTTGGGCTGTCGATCCCGATTATGTTCGCCCAGGCCAGATCGTCGTAGGCGCTCCGGTCCCGCCGACTGGCAGTCCTTTGTCATTGGGCACGGTCGGTGTTGAAGGTGATCCCCGTCGATCGTCTCCCGACTTGGGGAAGATGTTTCTGGAGTGGAAGGTGAGAAACGGAGCAGCCGAGATCCGCAAGCTGGTCGGCGGCTCGGCGAAGTAGCTCCAACCCGAATCGCGTGGGGCTGCTCCGAATCGAGTAGTTCTAGAGAGTGACCCGCGCTATCCCGCACTGCTCGGGAGATTGAACTTCGCCTGAGGCGCGCCGCTAGACTAATGGCCGCTTTCCACCCAAATCAAACTCCGCCTTCAGTCTTGCCTTTTCCGGTTCATTTCGTCATAGACCGCCGCGATGGGGTGCAGGCCTTCGCCTGTGCCCCAGTGCTTTTTGGAAGACAGCCGGAGGGGCTTGCCAGTGGGGCAAGTCAGCGATCGGCCAAGAGAGAGAAATGAAGCATGCCGCTCTATGAGCATGTTTTCCTCGCGCGCCAGGACCTGGCCCAGGCCCAGGTGGATGCGCTCGCGGAAAACGCCACGAAAATCGTCACCGACAATGGCGGGAAGATCGCCAGGACCGAGAGCTGGGGTCTGCGCAGCCTCGCCTATCGAATCGCCAAGAACCGCAAGGCGCATTACGTGATGCTCGACATCGACGCTCCGGCGGCCGCGATTGCCGAGCTCGAGCGTCAGTCGAACATCAACGAGGACGTGATCCGTTTCCTCACCATCAAGGTCGACGAGCATGAGAAAGGTCCGTCGGCGATGATGCGCCGCGGCGACAAGGAGCGGGAGCGCCGCTCCGAGCGTGGTGATCGGAGCGACCGCGACGACCGTCCGAGCTTCCGCGCCCGCGAAGAGGAGGTCGAATAATGGCTCGCGCGTTTTTCCGCCGCCGCAAGTCCTGCCCCTTCTCCGGCAAGGACGCTCCCAGGATCGATTACAAGGACGTGCGCCTGCTCCAGGGCTTCGTTTCCGAGCGGGGCAAGATCGTGCCCTCGCGGATCACCGCCGTCTCATCCAAGAAGCAGCGTGAGCTGGCGCGAGCGATCAAGCGCTCCCGGCACATCGGCCTGCTTCCCTATATCGTGAAATAAGGAACCGCCGAGATGGAAGTCATCCTGCTTGAGCGCGTCGAGAAGCTCGGCGCCATCGGCGACGTGGTGAAGGTGAAGGACGGGTTCGCTCGCAACTACCTGTTGCCGAACAAGAAGGCGCTCCGCGCCAACGAAGCCAACCGCAAGGTCTTCGAGGCCAATCGCGCCAGGATCGAGGAAGACAATGCCGCCAAGCGCAGCGATGCCGAGACGGCTTCTATGGGGGTCGAGGGCAAGAGCGTCCAGCTGATCCGCCAGGCGTCGAACGTCGGCCACCTTTACGGATCGGTCAGCGCGCGCGACATCGCTGAGGCGCTGGAAGGAGTCGGCGCGAAAGTGACCAAGAGCCAGATCGTGCTCGACCGCCCGATCAAGGCGATCGGAGTGCACGAGGTGAAGGTCGCCCTCCACCCCGAAGTCGCGGTGACTATCAAGGTCAACGTCGCGCGCTCGCCGGAGGAAGCCGACCTCCAGGCGCAGGGCATCGACGTCCTTCAGCAGATGTTCGAGCAGGAAGCGGCTCCGGTCGTCGCCGAGGAGCTTGCCGAAGCCGCGGAGGATGCTGCGCCGTCCGCCGACGAGGCCGCCGCGGAACCCGCCGACGAAACCGCCGACGAAACCGCGGAAGCTCCGGCAGAGGACGAAGAGCCGAAAGGCTGATTGCTCTCCCCGATCTCGCGTCGCGGGGCCGGGCCGCCGCCGCGGCACGGGGCGGACGAGGACAACGGCCGGACGGACCAAGCCGAAGGCACCCGCGGACCATCGGGAGGGGCCGCAAGGACTGACGCCTCGAATCAGCGGATGCGGTAGTAGGCTGCCACCCGGTCCAACGCGAGCGTGAGCACGAGCTTGCCGGCCCGCGCGGGCCATCCGAGCGCGGTTTCCGCTTCCCGCATCCCCTCGCCCGCGCAAACCACTCGCCAGAGGATGTCGGCGAGGCCAGGCCCGGCGCCGGCGATTGCGTCGTCGAAACGCCGTCGGGCGTCGATCTGCGCGCCGCCGAGGTCGGGCTCCGGAGCGGAGCCGCTCCGGCCCCGCGCGACCGGCGCCGAGTCCCACGCCATCGTCACGCGCGGCGCGAGCTGCGCCCGCTCCCAGTCGGCACGAAGCCTCTCCCCGGCGTCGAACTGCCGCTGAGACACGAGCCCGCGAGCGAACAACCATCCGAGCGGAGATTCCGCGGCATTGAACGTGACCGAACGGGCCGGCCGCGAGAGCGCCTTCGTGTTTTCCCGGCCGGCTGCATCTCGCTCCACTGGCCGTTCGCGCAGAATCCGAGCTTCGCGCCTGATCCCCATGCCTTCCTCCCGCTGATCCGATTCGAGGGAAGGCTTGCCACATCGGCGAAAGTGTAGGAAAGGAGATAACCGTTCTGGTTATCACACTGGGGTAAGGGTGTCAGCCGATGATCACGCGAATTCGTGAGGTGCGCAGGGCCCGCGGCATGACCTTGCACGACGTCGCGCGGGCGTGCGAGCCGACGACGACGCCGCAGACGATCGGCCGCCTCGAGACTGGTACGCGCACGGTCTCAGTCGGATGGCTCAACCGCATAGCCAGCGCGCTGGGAGTTGACGCGCGGGACCTGGTCGAGGGCGGCGAGAGTGCCGAGCTCAGGGTCGCGGCCGTGCTTGGGCCCGGCGGTGCGGCCGCCCCGAAGCGTTCCGCGATCGTCGTGCCGCCCAAGGTCCAGGATGGCGCAATCGCAATCCTCGCCTCGGCAAGCACCGGCGATTATCGCGCCGGCGACGAAATCTGGTGCGATACCCTCATGCCGGAAGAGTTTGGCCGCGCGCTCAATCGCGACGTGCTGGTTCCGCGCCCCGCCGGCCGGTTTCTGTTCGGGCGGCTGATCGACCGCGACGACGAGCGGCTGCACTTGCTCCCACCCGGCGCAGGGGGACGCCAGCAGGTGGTCGCCAATCCGCCCTGGATTGCCGTGGCGTCCAGGCTGGTGCGGAGTTTGTGATGCGCGCCGGAGCGTTGCTTTGGATCAGCCCCCCGGACTGATCGTAGCAACGCTGGTGGGCGGTGACGGGCTCGAACCGCCGACCCTCTCGGTGTAAACGAGATGCTCTACCAGCTGAGCTAACCGCCCGGAGCTGGCGGCGTGCCACGTGGATGCCGTGGCAGCAAGCGCTAGATCGTCGCGACTTGCCCGACGTCCGCGAAATAGCGGCGTAACGACGCGCTGGTTTCCGGCGCGAGCTCCACGAACACGCGGCGACCGTCGTGCGGATCGGCGCGGCGGACAAAGATGCCTTGCTGAACCATCGCCTTGAGCCATCTGAGCGCAGTGGTCGCGGGCACCGCGGCGGCGATGCAGAGGCTGGAGACCGGCACGCGCAGCTGCGAGATTTCGGCCTGCAGCAAGTCGAGCAGCATGTCCCACGCAGGATCGGCAAACAGGTCCTCGGGAAAATAGCGGCAACGGAGCCGGCGCGCCCGGATGATCGACCGCACGGTTTCTGCCGGTACAGCCGGCGCGTCCTCGACCGGGGCCAGCACAGGTCGAGGGGGAATCGCCGCCGGACCGGTTGACAGTCTCGCGAGCGTCGATGCGATCCGGCTGACCTCTTCGCTCAGCTGCCGGAGTCTTGCCGCATTCTTGTCGGCGGTCACGTCGGACAGTCGATCGGCCTGCCGCGCACCGGACGTGGCGAGGGCGAGCGCCGCAGCCCGCTCGGCCTCTTCCGCATCGAGGATGACTTCAACGCCGGCCTCGAATGCATGCGCACCCAATCGGTCGAGATGCGACGCGGGCGCCGCGATCACGGCCGGATAGCGGCCGTCCGACACGTCCGCCGCTACGCGATCGAGAAGTGAATCGGTCTCGTGGCCGAACTCGCCGTCGAGCTCGATCCACAGCGCCGACGCTGCGGCTTGCCGCTGAATCCGGCCCGGAGCCTGCTCGACGTCAACGGCGGCGGCGAGACGAGCGCCGGCCATGGCAATCGTGCCAAGAGCCCTTGCCCTGGCGCGGTCCGTATCCGCGACGACCAGGACCGGCGGCAAATCGAACGAACTCGCACGATTCTGGCTGTTGCTCAGATACGCATCCATGGGCCCAAACCCTCTGAAATCGATACCGAGCACATTGCTGATAACGCGCAATGTGGAGAAAAGTCAGGCCATTTTCGTGTCCGTTTCGGAGCAATTGAGAAGATGTGGCCGACAAGGGGTATTATTGGGCCGATCCCCGAGGAGGCAGGACCTTGCCGAGTGTCCGGGATGAGCTCGTTGCGTTGGAGCGCGCACGCTGGCTGGCGGAGCTCGCGCAGGCGATTGCGCAGGCGCAAAAACTGGCCTGGAGCCTCGGCGTCATCGACGGCGAAGACGAAGAGGCTTGCGAGCTTTACGCCCGGCTCGAGGCCGTGCGGAGTGAAGTTGATTCCCTGCGCTTCGGCGGTTGGGCCCGGACGGAAGTCGACGCCGAATGGCTGGAATCGCTCATGCCTGCGGAACTTACACGCCTTCGGGCAGATCGCCTCCGCCGGAGAAGGGTTCGAGGAAGCTCTCGAGCGGAGGCGGCTTCCATCCGGCCGTCGCGACGAAGGCACGATTGAGGAACGCCCGTTTGCCGTAGCGCAAGGGCGTGCCGTCGGGGCCATCGACCAATCCCCCGGCGGCGAGAAGGACGGCGTGACCCGCGGCGGTGTCCCATTCGCTCGTCGGCGACAGGCGCGGATAGATGTCCGCCCGGCCTTCGGCGACGATGCAGAACTTCAGCGATGAACCGATCGATACGCGTCCGCAGGCGCCGATCGCCGCCTCCAGATAGTCGACGGTCGCCTGGTTGAGGTGCGATTTGGAGGCGACCGCGGTGATCTCCTCGCCTCGGGCCCGGGTATGGATCGGCAAACGTCCCCGGCCTTCATCGAGCCATGCGCCTTCGCCGGCGCATCCCCCGTGGAGTCTGCCGGTTGCTGGCGCAAAGACGATTCCGAGCTTCGGTGTGCCGCTTTCCACCAGCCCGATGTTGACCGTGTAGTCGTCCCCGCCCCGGACGAACTCCTTCGTTCCGTCGAGCGGATCGACGAGGAAATAAATGTCATCGTGAGCCGGAATTCGTCCAGCCGCGACTTCTTCCTCCGCGATCACCGGGACCCCGGGCGCCGCTCGTGCCAGCGCCGCGAGAATCACGAGCTCCGCGGCGCGATCCGCCTCCGTCACGGGCGAGGAATCATGCTTGGCTTCGACGTCGAAGCCGCGCCGGACGACGGTCAGGATTGCCTCGCCGGCCTCGCGCGCGGCGTCGGCCAGCGGGTTCAGGAGCCCGGAACAGTCCAACTTAGCGAGGCGCCATCCGGATTCCGCCATCGAGCCGGACGGAAGCCGCGTTCATGTACGGATTCTCGATCAGGAAGCAGGCAAGCTGCGCATATTCCTCGGGTCTTCCGAGCCGTTTCGGGAAAGGCACCTGCGCGCCCAGCGCCTCCTGCACATTCTCGGGCATCATCGCGACCATCGGCGTTTTGAAGACGCCCGGCAGGATCGTGTTCACCCTGACGCCCTCGTTCATCAGGTCGCGTGCGATCGGCAGGGTCATTGCCAACACTCCGCCTTTCGAGGCTGAATAGGCGGCCTGGCCGATCTGCCCGTCCTCGGCCGCGACCGATGCCGTGTTGACGATCACGCCTTTCTCGCCGTCATCGAGCGGATCGAGATCGACCATCCCATGGGCGCTGTTTGCGATGCAGCGGAATGTCCCGATCAGGTTGATCTGAATGGCCAGCTCGAACTGTTGCATCGGATAGAGTTTGGCGGCCTTCGTCTCCTTGTCGCGCGCAACGGTCTTCGCCGCGTTCGCAACCCCCGCGCAATTGACGAGGATCCGTTCCTGTCCGTGGGCCTGGCGCGCCCTCTCGAACGCCGCCTTCACCTTCTCGTCGCTGGTCACGTCGACCTCGCAGAATATGCCGCCAAGCTCCGAAGCGACCTTCGCTCCCCTTTCGCCATCGCGATCGAACACCGCGACCTTGGCCCCACGCTGGGCAAGTGCCCGCGCGGTCGCCTCGCCAAGTCCCGACGCGGCGCCCGTGACGATCGCAGCCACTCCATTCACGTTCATGCCTTCGTTCCCCTGCTTGAAATTGATCGCGGCTCGGCGTCAGCGCCGACTTCCGCCTTTGCGCCTAACGCCCGCGAACTCAAGCGTCCCGGTTTTGCGACGTCGAAGCTCATCTCGGACCGGAAGCGTCACGGTTGGGCTGCGATCCAGGGCAACTTGTGGCAATTCATCTCAAATGCAGCTTGGATCATGAATAAGGTCGGCTAAATATGGTGAATCACCGGAACCGAGGGGGCGACAAGTGAAGAGCAGCAGGTTCAAGGCCGCAATTCTGGGGGCCTGCGCCTCGTCCTTGCTTTGCGCCGCTCCGGCGTGGGGGCAAGCCGGAACTGCCGGCACGCCGGCCGCCCCGGCGACTGCAATGCCCGCGGCGGCGGGCGTCGCCGCATACTACGACACCTGGAAGTCGCAGCCGATCTGGTTTCGCGGAAATGTGGCGAGTCCGGCAATCAGCGAGCTGATCAGCATTCTTCAGCGTGCGCCGTTCGACGGTTTCGCGGCGGGCCCGCAAATCGCCGAGCAGGTTCGCGCGGCCGCGACCCAGGCGGCCAGTGGCAACCCCGCCGATGTCGCGGCGGCCGAACGCGTCCTCTCAAGCGCCTGGGTGCAATATGTCGAGGCGATCAAAAAACCCACGCCGGGCATGATCTACGCCTACCCTGTCCTCGCGCCTCAGGGCACCCGCGCCGACCAGATTCTCCTGACCGCGGCCGCCGCGCCATCGCTCGAGGCCCATCTGGCGAGCGTGTCGAACATGAACCCGCTCTATGCCCAGTTGCGCGATTCGGCCTGGGCGGAGGCCCAAGCGTCCGGGAGTATGATGCCCGACCTTCGCCTCCTCGCCAACCTCGACCGCCTGCGCTCGATTCCTGCGGGCGGCAAGTTCATCGTGGTCGATTCCGGCACGCAAATGCTGACGATGTTCGAAAATGGTCGCCCGGTGGACTCGATGAAGATTGTGGTCGGAAAGAGCGAGTATCCGACGCCGATGATCGCCAGCGTCATGTATTACATCGTTTACAATCCGTACTGGAACGCGCCCGATCACCTGGCTCGAAAGATCGCCCAGAACTATCTCACGATGGGCGATAAATACCTCAAAACCCGCGGCTATCAGGTGATGAAGGATTGGACCGCCGGTTCGGCGATCATGCCGAACGATCAGGTCAACTGGAAAGCGGTTGCGACGGGCAAGGAGCAAATCCGCATCCGGCAAAAGCCCCAGGATGACAACAGCATGGGGGATTTGAAATTCCCCTTCCCGAACAATCTCGATATTTTCCTGCACGACACGCCGCACAAGGAATATTTCGCTCGCGCCAACCGCAACCTGTCGAATGGCTGCGTCCGGCTTGAGGATGCTCGCCGCTTCGGACGCTGGCTTCTTGGAGCTGAGCCGGCGTCCCCAGGGACCGACGCCGAAATTCAGGTGCAGTTGCCGCGCGGCGTACCGGTCTACCTCACTTACACGACGGCCCAGGTTCGGGACGGCAAGATCGCCTACTTCGCAGATCCCTACCGTCTCGATCCGTCGAGCGGTACAGCCAAGATCGCTAAGGTAGCGGGCCGCTAAAAGCTTAGGCGGTCGCGCGGACTGCGCGTGGCGGTGCCCGCGCCTTAACGCGTGGCTCGGCGCGCCGCTTCCATAATCGCAACGGACAAAAGAAAACCGGCCCGGGCGAGTGCCCGGACCGGTATTTCTTTAACGCTGCGCTGACTTAACCGCGCTCGGGCGCCGGAGGCGGCGGCGGAGGCGGAGGCGGAGGCGCCGGGCAGGCGTCCGTCGCCAGGATCACCGTGCCGTCCGGGCAGGTCTGCGTCGCCGGAGGCGGCGGCGGAGGCGGCGGCGGAGGCGGCGGAGGCGGCGGAGGCGGCGGTGCCGCGAAGTTGTAGATCAGGCTCAGGAGCAAGCTGTGAGACCGCCAGCGGCCGTCCACATCGAACCCTCCCTCTTCCGTCACATCGGCGAAGTGAAGCCTCTTCGTATTGAAGAAGCGATACTTCAGGCCAACGTCGATATTTTGGCTCACGGCGACGCGGATGCCGGCAATCAACTGCCAGGCGAGCCCGCTGTCGCTGTCGCTCAACGCGAAGCTGGAGAGCGGCGGATCGGGAAGCGGAGATCCCGGCGTCCCGAACGCGTCGTCGGTGACCTCGGTGTTGTACTTCACGCTCGCGACACCGATTCCAGCGCCGACATAGCCGCTCCAGCTGTCGTCATCGCCGAAGTCGACCAGGCCGTTGATCATCCCCGAAAGCGTCCGGACATGACCGTCGGCATCGAAGAACCCGCCGAGCTGTTCGTTCTGCAGATTCTCGTCAAAGCCGAGCTCGTTGATCGAGGCACGCTTGTAGGCCAGCTCGCCCTCGAGGCGGAACATTCCGAAATCGTAACCGCCAATGAGGTCGACATCGTAACCGACCTTCTGACTGAATGTGACCTCGCCATCGGCCAGGGCGTTGCTAAAATCGGTGTCGAAGTCCTCGACGACCATGGGGCCGACCTCGAGGCCGACGTAACCGGAATTGTCGCGAGCGACCGCCGGCGTAGCCAGTACAGTCGACGCCAGCGCCATCGCAATGGCCAGCTTGCGCATATTTGTCCCCTTTCAAATGCGTTCTTAGTTTGAACCGCTGCAACACATTATGAGAGCGCCGGTTGCGGCGCAAGGTGGGGATTAGCCCGGGCTGTTGCTTAAAAGCCTCAATCGGCCGGCCATCGCTTCTCCAACCTCCGGCTCAGGGCTCGATCAGGCCGTGCTGGCGCATGGCCGCAAGGACCTGATCGATTGCGGCGCGAGCCTGCACATCGATCGTCGTGCCCGCGGTCGGGCCGGCGATCGCCGCGGCCCGGCTGCCCACCACTTGCTGGCCATCGACGATAAGGGCCGAGCCGCGGACCGCTCCCAGCTCCCACGCGCCCGATCTGAAGACGGCCCAAAGGCCCGCCGATCGAACGTAGGCAATCATCCCCTCAACCGGCGCGACAAAGCGCCAGCCGCCGGTCGTGAAGGCCGCGAGGGACTGGTCCCTGCCGGCCCATTCGCCCGCGGCCCCCGCCGCGACGAGATAGCATGCGCCAGGAGAGGGCGAAGATGGCGGAGACCCCAGCGGCGGCTGTTCGACCGCCGCGGCGGCAACCGCGTCCAGGATTTGCAGGGCCTCGTTGTGAAACAATTCCTTCTGTGCCTGCCCTGGACTGAGGAACGGCAAGGCGAGCCGGGGCGTGCCGGACATGCATTTCTCCTACGGGATAAGGATTTCGACGTGGGCCGGACGCGATGCGCCCCAGTCGCCGATCTGGCGAACCTCGACCGTCGCGGCTCCGGACCCAACGGACGCAAGTTCTGTCGCCGTCACCGTCAATTCGGGCTGACTGGAGGTCCGTTCGAACGAACCAAGAGGCCCGCCGATCGTGACTCGATACTCTTCGCGATTCTCCCCGAGCGGAGCATCGATCCCATCGATCCAGGCCCAGCCTCTTCGGCTTCGCCGGACCCAGCTGAGGAGGAAGTCGCCCGATCCGCCAGGCATCGCATCGAGACGAACCGGGGGCAGCGGCCGAAGGGACTCGCCCGTTGCTTGAACCGTCACGGGTTGCGAACCGCCGCCAGCTCCGCTGGGCGCGGCCGTGACCTGCGACCCGACGGCCCAGTCGGGCAGGGGGATACCTCGGACGCTCGCTTGCTCCAGCAAGACGAAAGGCTCGCCGGCTGAATGCGCCCCTGAGGTCCATTCCGTACCGCGGCGCCCGCGAAGGAGCCGACGCAGCCTGAATTGGCCTGGGCCGATCGCCACGGCCTCGCCGAATTGTATCAATTCGCCCCCGAGGACCGCGAGATTGGTCCCGCTCACCAATGCCTCGTCATCGCAGCTTATCAGCCATTGGTCCTGATCCAGCAATTCGACGTCCACGGTGGCGAGCTTGTCGATGAGGTACGGCTCGCCTGGGCCGAGCACGGACAAGGCCTGGCCGAGCACCGCCTTGCGCGCGGCGGTGCGCGTGAGGACCGTCTGCGAACCCGCAGTGACCTCCACGCCGACGCTCTTCCAACCGGGCGTTGGTGAAGACGCCGCGAGCAGCAGGCTCGGCTGGTCGGACAACGGGTCCACGATCTGTGGAACGTCGAGAAGCGCCAGCGTGACGTCGGCGATTCCCGGCTGGACGTTGTCTGCGACCCGACCTGCGTCGCCGATCAACGCGACGGCCGGATTCCACGACGGCCGCAGGTCCGCGACGAGGACGAACCCCTCCAGCGTGCACCGATTGACGGTCCACGAAGCCGGCGTGAGTGGAAGCTCGATCCGGGACGCGGGCCGCAGCCCCAGATAGCTCGGAGGGAGGCGCAGCGTCAGTTTGTCGCGTTCCGCCCATCGGCGCGCCAGAATCTGTTGGCACAGGGACTTGGCCGCGCTCGTATCGAGCACCGCGGGCAGATCGCGTTGCTCCTCGTTCCCGTCCTGCTCGCCGGCGCTCGCCCGCGTCTCGCCGGACTGGAAATCGCGCGAGGGGTCGTAATAGGACAGCCGCAGCGAGGCGGGCAGCGAGAGCGCCGGCTCCTGCTCCCGTTGGAGTTTCGGAACTCGCTCGCCGTCAGCTGAACAACCGAAATCCGCTTCGGTTATGATCGCCGGAATCGTGCTGTCGGGAGAGCGCAGCCGGAAACCGTCATCGAACAGCTCCACGGCGAAGCAGTCGATCAGCGGCTCGACCGCCGATCGCATCGACCGGCCGTAGGCTGCGAACCCGATCAGTTCCTGACTCGGATCACACTGGACGATACCGCTCGTCGCGTCCGCCAGGATCGCGTCAAGTTCCGGCGGCGCTTCATCGGCCACGACCTCGAATGTCAGGAACGGAATGCGGTTTCCGAATTCGGCAAGCTCCAAATTCTCGAAGACGGCAAGAGTTAGCCCTCGATAGGCGGGCGTGCTCGCGATGCCTTCGGCGGAGGCGATGAGGGCGTCGATCTCCTGGTCCTCACCGCCTGCATGCAATCGAAAACCGGTCGCCACCTTGAAACTGCCGTCTTCGTCGCGGATGAGCTTTCCGTCCGCCCAGATGCGCCCGATCGATGAGACCGGACGCGACGAAAGCGCGACCGCGAACGACACCGAATAGCTGAACACGGTGTCGGGCTGGCCCTTGGCGCCGCTCGTCTCGGAGCTCTCGACCAGATCGGTTGACCAGACGACGCTGCCCGCGACCCGCATCGTCCCGTAGATTCGGGGAACTTGCGTGCCGTAGCTCGAGGTCTGGACGCTGAGATCCCCGAGGCGCGGTCCGCGCGAGGATCCTCCGAGCAATTGCTGGTCGATCGATTGCCCGATGAGCGCGCCGATCGCCGACCCGACAGGGCCGCCGAGTACGGTCCCGACGGTGCTGAACACCAAAGTTGCCACGCGTCAGTTGCTCCGGTTGCGAACGCGCTTGCGGTAGATGCCGAGCAATGGCCACGCCGGCTCTCCGGGCGTCTCGACGACGCGCCGAAGACCCGCATGAGCATGCACGAACCCGGTGGCCGTCCGAACTGCAAGGTGGAGCGCATCGCTGGCCACGGCGAAGAGCATCACGTCGCCCGGTCGCGCGACATTTCTCGGGATCCGCCGGAAGAACGTGGAAAGGCTTTGCTCGACCTCGACCCGACGAGCTCCCCGCAACCGATAGTTCTGGCGCACCTCTGCCGGACAAATCTCGTAGGTCGCAAGCACCACGCCGACGCAGTCGAGGCCGCCCATGCCCCGGCCCTGCGGCCGGAAGCGCGTGCCGACGAGCGCACGTGCGCGCTCCGCATGTTCGATTCCCATAAGGGTCATACTCCGGGATAACGGGTCAGCAGGTCGTTGCCGGGAAGGTGCGGCTCGCCGCGGAAATTCACGGCGTTCGCGAAACGCTGGACGCAGGTCTCAAATCTCTTGTCGCAGCCTTCGCGCAGCTCGATCCGGCACCCAGGCTCGATGGGTGCGCGCGGCAAGTCGCGCACCCTGACGAGCGTGCCGTCAACGTGGATGATCGACGTCGAAAGTCCGCAATTGGCGCCGCTCATGTAGCGCAGGCGGCCGAGCAGATACTTCTCGTCGACCGCGATATCGAGCGTCAGCTCGCCGTCACCGCTGGTCAGAGCCGTCGCCGCAATCGTCCGCCCCGCGAGATCGACCTGGCACCGCTTGTCACCGAAATGCGCGCGGCATTCGGCGGACGTTGCCGGACAGACGCGCGCGGCGAGCCTGGCCGCCGCTCCGCGCAGCTCCGCCGAGAAGCTTTCACCGTTGAGCGACACGTTGCCGAGCTCTGCACCGAGGAGATCGATCGGCGCCGCGTCGGCGTCGTGCCAATCGATCGCCGACAGTCGGGCCCGCGCGCCATCCCATCGACCGAGGGCCAGGTCCGCGGGCTCGAGAGCCTTCGCACTGACGGCCCCGGCGATCTCGCCCGAGTGCGGTTCCAGTCCGATCGTTCGAGTGATCGCAGCGGGAACGATTCCGGGTGACGGTTCGTGCACCGTGTCGCCGACCGTAAGACGTTCATCGTGGCTCGTCAGCGCGATCCCCGCGCCGTCCGACCGCTCGAGCCGCCAGCACAAGGCGATCGACGTCAAGTCGCCATCGACGATGCTCGCCACGTCAAGCCTCGCGCACTTCGATCAGCGGGACGCTTGGCGCCTCGCCGGCGCGGAAGGTCGCGCGATTGATCTCCAGCCTGTCCTCCGCGAAGCGAACCGGCGCGTCGAACAGGAAGCCGGCGGTGACCGCGGCGCCCGCGGCCGGCGCCTCTTCGAACTGGACGATACCTTTGTCCCCAAGCGTCCATCCGGTCGCGAGTTCGATCCCGTTCAAGGCAATGCGGACGCTCCCTGCCGCCGGCCGGGTGATCCGCCGCTGCTCGCCGCCGCCATAAGCCTTGGTCAGCACGAAACGGTCGGTCAGTCCGTCGCCGGTGCCGATCGGCTGATCGGCCGGCGTAGGTTCGCCGGTCATCCCGTTCGAGCTGTTGTCGTAGGGGTCGCGGAACCGGAAGGCGACGGCAGGTCCGCGTCGGGCGCGAAAGAACGCGAGCAAAATCTCCAGCTCCGAATCCCCGCGCACGCCAGGTCCGGCGTCGAACCTCAGACGCGCCTGCGACCAGTTGACATTGCGCGTTTCGAACCCGCTCGCGCTGGTCACGACGTTGGTCGAGTAATTCGGCGAGACGCTCGCCTCCTGCCCGATCTCGATCGGGAACAGCACGTCCTCGAATGGCGTCACCGACTCATCCTCTCCGAAAATTGTCAGACCGTCCCGGACGACCTGGGGAAGCGCCCACAGGAACACTTCGGCGCACTCGCGTCGCAGGGCTTCGCTGGCTGCATCGATGATCGGCCGCCACTGGAGCCGGTCGTCGGCATTCGCGACAAAGCCCGAGATGTAATGCTGCTCGTTCTGCGGATAGCCGAGCCGCGCATCCACTTGCGCATAGGCCGCGGCCCGAAGGCCGTTCCGCTCGCTCGTCACCCACTCATAATCTTCGCACTGCAGCACATCGAACGCCGGCCGCGCCCAGCCGGTCGGCAGATTGGCTCGCCGCAGTTCCGGCGCCGCCGGATCGAGCACGGTCGGGAGATAGATGAGTACCAATGTCTTCGCCGCCGGCGACGCCTGTTTGACGGCACCGGTGATCGTCGCGGTCGAGGTGGCGAGCAACGTGCCGGCAGAATCGAGCAGGCTGATCTGCGCCGCCGTCAACGAGCCACGAACATTGGCGATCTCGACCGGATTGCCGCCGAGCGCCGCCTTGGCCGCATCGTCGTAGATGCAGATCGCGCCGCTTGCCGTCACCCACCACCACGGCTCGCCGATCTGGACCTGCGGCTGCAGTCCGGCCTCGACCGAGATGGCGGCCAGCTGCTCGGCAACATCGGAGAGAAACCCGATCGCCGCGGCATTCGCCGGCGATACCAACGCGGACGGCGGATCCCACGCGGTCTGACCCGCCGTCCCGTCGAACATCCGCTGCTTCCACGCCTCGGGACAGAACATGTCGAGGATCTCGTAGGAGATCGACCAGATCACCTGGTAACCGCGCGCCTTCGCCGCCCGGGCGAAATCGCGGTGCCAGGCCAGCGCCGCGCTGTTCAGGGTCTTCGCGCCGTCCAGCTTTCCCGATCCGTCGAGCGCGAAATAATGGCTCATCCCGACATAGTGGTTGATCGCTCCGCGGTAACCGAGCCGCTCGACCGTTTGCACCACCCGCTCGGGCGGCTGATCGTACATGTCGTCGTAGGCGGTCGCGATCCTTAAGCCATGTTCCGGCACGACCGCGTCGTTGATCGCGAGCACGCTCCCCGATCGGTCGCAGCGGATGTTGGTGATCGTCGCGCCGCCCTGAACCGGCGCGGCGAACAACTCGCCGGAATCCTCCACGAATCCCGGCGCGACCAGGCTGATGAACATCCGGTCGATGTCCTTGGGGTCGACCCGGTCTGCGTCCGCCGGCAGCGCGAACCCGCCGTCGAGCGCGTCGAAGTCGATCGTCACGTCCGCGTTCGTCGGAGTGCCGCTCGCATAATTCCACAGCCGCACTAGCCAGAAGCGCGGATTGCCCGACGCGTCGCGGCCCTCGATGGTCAGCGTCGGGCCGTCGATCGCGTCCAGCGGGATCACGCCGCTCGACACCCAGTGGAAGCTCAGCACGCATCGCGAATAGTCGCGGCTGGTCTCGCGCGCGTGTGCCGGATGCGCTTGGCTATCCTCGCTTTCCCAGATCAGGCCGACGAGATCGCCCTTGCGCAGGAACTCGGCCTGGACGTTCAGTCCGTGCCCGTCGGCCGCCGTCACAACGCTGGCGATCGTCCCGCGCGGGAAGTCGACCGTCCAGTGCAGCGGGTCGAACCGCTTGACGTGCGTCTGGACGATCGGCGCATCCGGCGCCGTGAACCACAGGTTCATTGCCGCTCCACCAGCGCCGAGCGGATCGCGCGCGCCACTTGCCTGCTCGACTGGCGAAGCACCTGCGGGTCGGACGGAGCGGGCGTCTGCACCGCGATCGACACGCGCACATCGCGCGCGCTTTGACCGATATGCTCGATCCGCCCGCTGCTCGACGGGACGAACAATTCGGGTCCTCGCTCGCCCACCAGATAGCCGCGGCCGCCGCTGACCGGTCCGCCGGTCGCCCGTCCCGGCGCTCCGACCAGTCCCGCGATCACGCTGCCCAGGCCGTTGATGAGCCCCGCGCCCAATCCTCCGCCGCCGCGCGAGGGGCTGAACAGCGACCGCAGCGAAGCCTGCGCGATCTCGGCCATCGCCGAAAGCGCCACGCGCTTCAAATCGTCGAAGCCGAGCTTGCCGGTCGTGATCGCCCGCCCAAGCGCGTTGTCGATCATCCGTCCCGCGCGTCCCGCACCCGCCACGAGCGGTCCCTCGAGCTCACCGCGCATCGCGGCGACGTCGCGCGCGAAGCCAGCCGTGTCGGCGCGAACGCTGACGACCAGCCGTTCGATTTCCTCGTCCATGCTTTCGACTTTCACTGATCCGGGAAGCGTCGCTTCAATTCATCGATTGTTTCGCGGTCCGGGCCATCCGCGGCTCCGTCCGTCATGTTCAGAGCCGCCGCCAGCTCGGCGGGCGTCGCATTCCAGAATTCGTCCGGCCGCCAGCCGAGCAACATCGATGCCGCGCTCCACAATCGCACAGCTGACTCGCCAAAGGTCACCGCCCTTGGAGGATCTGCGAGAGCACGATCTTCAGCGTCGGCGAAATCCCCGCGAGCCCTTTCTCGACCACCGCCTCTCCGATCCGCTCGCGAGTGATCGCCTTCGGCCGCCCGCGCGACAAATGATCGAACAGCGCCACGATCTGCTGAAGCTTGAGCTGCCCTTCCGCCGCGCACTCAACCAGCTCGAACAGCGACCCCAATTCCTCTTCCGCGGCCACCAGCGCCCCGAAGCTCGGCCGAATCAGCAGCGTCTCGCCGCCGACCTCGATGCTCGCCTCGCCGCGATAGGCGTTCGCGGTCGTCACAGCGCGACGACCTCGCCCGAGCTTTCGAGTGCCAGCGTATAGTTGCGCTCGCCGTTGAAATCGCCCGCATATTCGAGCCGCGTGACCAGGAAAGCCCCTTGCATCCGCTCGCCGCTTTCGAAGCTCAGCTCGTAGCTCTCGAGCGCGCCGGACAGGGCGAGCCCGCGCACCTGCGCTTCGGCTGCGCTTCCGGTGAAGATCCCGCTCGCCGCGACCGACACCGACCGCACGCCGGCGCCCGACAACAGCTCGCGCCAGCCGCCGCTGCCCTTGTTGGTGATCGCCACCGCGTCGCCGTTCACCGACAATTGCGTGGTCTTGAGGCCCGCCACCGTCGCGTAGGCCGGCGTCGCCGCGCCATCGCCGATCTTGAGCAGGAATGCGCTTCCGCGTTCCGCCGCCATATGTTTCTCCTCGTTCTGAAAGCCCCTCTCCCCGCGAAGCGGCGGGAGAGGGAGGGACCCGCTCCGCGAAGCGGAGTGGGAGGGTGAGGGGTCGCTGCGCAGCAGCGGTGTGGGGAAATCAGCCTGACGCCAGCATCCGCGCCCGGAAGTCGATCGCCGCGGCCCAGGGTCCCGCGACGTCGCGCAACACTCGGCGACGGATCAGACGCATCGTCACCAGCTGCCAGCCGGCGATCGAAGGCCGCGAAGACAGGCGCGATTCAACCTCGTCCGCAAGGTCGTGGAGACGAACCGGCTGGTCGTCCCAGACCGTGATCGCCACGAGCACCTCGCGTCCTTCCGCGGTCTTGTTTCCCCAGTCCGTTTCGGTTGTCGCGTCGATCGTTGCATACGGATACGACGCGCGCGCCGGCGGTCCGTCGAACACGCCGGTCAGTCGCTCGATCCCGTTCAGCGCGGTCGCCATCGCCGTCTGCAGCGCGCCGCCCGCGCTCACTTCAGACCTCCCGAAAGGAAGCGGAGGCTCGGATCGATCAGCCAGCGCTTCACCATGCCGCGTCCGCGCACCAGCACGCGCGCCTCTTCGACCTCGACCGATGCGCCATTCAGTACGTTGCGCAGTTGCTCCGCGACCTGGTGAAGTTTGCGCCGCTGTCCGGCACGAGCGATGCTTTCCGCGCGCATCATCATGCTGTGCATCATCCCCGCACCTCTTCGCATCGCATCGAAATGCGATCCCGCGCCCGGGGATCGTCCATCAGTTGCCGGACCATCATCTTCCGCCCGTTCCAGCTAATCCGTTGATCGAGCGCGATTCCCTCGCGCTCGCGGATCGTGACGCGGAAGCGCGGCATCGCGCTCAGCGCCTGGGCCTCGCTTTCGGCGCCGACGTTTTCCAGCGTGACGCTGGCGAGGCAGCGGCACACCTTCTCCCAGCCCGGCTCCTGCAGGCCCATCGCGTTGCGCGACGAGATCGGCCGCTCGATCAGCACGCGCTCCTTGAGCGTGCCCGCGAACTCGCCGCTCATGCCCGCCGCCCCCGGTTGGAGTGGATGGGGGCGGCCATCAGGAAACTCTCATCCGTCGGTACGGGCGCCACAGGGCGGTCACCGCGGCGGGGGGATCGCCGCCGGCGCCGTCGCGCGACGTGAACAGATGCGCCACCAGCCGCAGCACGCCTTGACGGATCGGTTCGGGGACGCCGTTTTCATCCACGGCCATCCCCGCGGTTCCATTGACCCGGACGCGCCTTGCATCTCCGCCCCCGGAAACGCGGACCCAGCCGTCGCCCGAGGAATCGATGTCGATTTCATAGTCGCCGCCCGGAAGCGACGTCGGGCTTCCCGTCACGTCCAGCGTCTCGACCCCGCCGATCGATCGGACCGGCGTCAGCTCCAGGCGCTCCCACTGCCCGCTCACCGGCAGCTCGAGGCTGAACGCGCGCGCGATCACCACCTGGTTCAGGAAGGATTCGCACAAGGCGCTCGCGGTCCGGATCAGGCCGGCGAGAACGGCTTCCTCCTCCCCGGTTTCGATCCGGACATAGGCCTGCGCCTCACTCAGCGTGACCACCGGCTCAGCGATCCCGAAATTCGCCATCAGCGTTTCTCCACGCGGAGCACGATCGACCGGCGGTCGATCCGTCCCGAACCGAGCGCGACCTGGTTGACCAGCTTGTAGATTCGGCCGGGCACGCCGCCCGCCGCCTTGACGGTCGATGTGTTCGCGTCGAACTCGCTCCCAGCGACGCTCACGCCGCCGGGCTCGTCGGGAGTGACCGACCACTCGCTTTGCGCGAGCTGGTCGTCGCCGAGATATTCAGCGCCCCAGTCGATCGAATAATCGAGGACCGCATCGGGGTCCTTGAGCAGAAGAGTCATGTTGGTCCTTTGAAGATCGGCGGACGATTGCGCTCAGCGCGCCTCGGGCTCCGCCACGGAATCGGCCTTGGCCACCGTCTGCCGGCGTCTCGGCGGCTTTTGCGACTTCGGAGCCGCCGCTTGATCGCTGATCGGGGCGTCGCTCAGCGCGAGTGCTGCGATGCTCATGCGTTCACCGCCTCGCCTGTTGCATGAGCCGCGGCCTTGGCCGCGACCCGCGCCTGGTCATTGAGCGGACAGCGACCTGCTAACGACTGAAGAGAGCGAACACCGTGTCGGTCGTGAAGCGCCTCGGCAGCAAGGCCGAGAGCATCCGTCCACCTATCGCCGTCATCGTCTGATTGCCCGACGAGCCATAGGTCAGGTCGAAAAGTTCCAATGCCAGTCGGTGCTTCTTTGCCTTCGCACGGGCGAACGCATGGATCTCCGCGCGGCCCATTAGCCAGCGGTGCCGATCTTGGGGCGCCTCTTCCGTGAAGCGGTATTTCCCGCCCATGTCGCCGCGGATCATCCCGGCTATCGACTTCAAACCGTAAGTATTCGGCAATGAGATGAGAAAGTGGCGCTCGGCCAACGGAAGCAACCGATCGAACATCAGGCTCGGGTCGTCCAGATGCTCCAGGATATCGCAGGCAACCACGGCGTCGAAGCTGCGGTCGATCGTCATTCGCGTGATGTCGCCGATGTATGTCACGCGTTCGCCCGGAAATAGATCGGCCCCGTGATATTCCGCATTCGGCAGATAGATCGCTAACTCCGCGTCCCGACAACCAACATCGAGTATCGATTTTGGCTCCAGCGGCGCAATGATCTTCGCGGCGAATCTGACGCGGCTCATGAGCGGAGCATAGGCGAACGCCGGGCAAAGTCATGCCGTCACAGCTTTCTGGATCGCAAAGCCAATGACGATAGCCTCGGAAAGCGATCCCGCGGTGACGTTGCGAACACTGATTGAAGCCGATCCCGCGGAGCACTGGGCGTTCAGCGCGTACGCGCCC
>DASURT010000177.1:0-3803 GCA_036375515.1 Sphingomicrobium sp. | reverse complement strand
CCGAAGTGCTGAAGCTCGCCCGCGACCCTGAGCCCAGGGTCGAGAGCGGCCTGGCTGGGATCGAGAACGACCCGATTGGTGGTGCGCCGCACGGTTTCCGCGAGAAGGTCGGCGAACAGCCGGTCGGGTGTGTCGACCCACTGGAGACCGGTCACATATTGAACGTCGGTCGCGCTGATTTGCACCGGCACGCGAACCGTCCGGAGCTCCTTGGAGACGATCGGAACGGCAATCGTGACTGCCTGCCCGGCGTTGGCCGTGCGTGCGATCTGGCCGGGATCGGGCGCCTCCGGAGTCAGCGTCGCCAGCGTCGACGGCCCCTTGGCGCCGCCGCCGAGCAGCCCGCTCAGCGAACAGCCGCCGACGGTTGCGAGAAGCAGGACGGGGGCAAGACCGCGCAGCAACGGCTTCATTGGCGTTTCCCTGGCTTGTAGTCGGGCAGCTTCTCGGGGCCGATCGCGCCGCCGATGCCACCCTGCTCGACGCGTTGCGACACGCCCTTCAGGGACGTCGAAAGGTCGCGCAATTCGCGCACCAGCCGGTTGGCTTCGGGAAGCGTCGACTTGGAAAAGTTCTGGACGCCCGGCCTGGCGTCCGAGATCATCGCATCGAGATTGTCCGCGGCCTTCTGGACCGAGGCGATCGCCTTGCGCAGGTCCTGCGCCGCCGGCCGGCCTTCCTCGTTGACCAACCGATTGGTGCTGTCGGTAAGGATCGCGACATTGTTCGCCGCGATCCCGGCGTTGTGCGACGCGATCTTGATCTCGCCGATAGTGTCGCCGAGCTCGGGCGCGCGCTTGCGCAGCTCGTCAGTGGTAGCGCGGATATTCTCGAGGATATCGGCGATCGCATTCTGGTTCTGGTCGCTCAAGAGCTCGGTCAGCCGCTCGGTCAGCCGTTGGATGCGCTCGATCAGCTCGGGCGCGCTGTTGAGCAGCGCTCCAAGGCCGCTGGTGCTCGATGGGACAACCGGGCAGCCCTGCGGCCCGATCTGCTCGATCGCGGGAGCGCCTTTCACGGCGCCGTCCAGCTGGATCTCGCTGACTCCGGTGAATCCGACGCCCTTGATCTGCGCGGTCGTGCCCTGGAGGACCGGGGTGTCGCGGTTGACGACGATCCGGACCCAGACGAACTCCGGCCGGCTCGGGAGCAGGGCAATCTTCTCGATCTGTCCTACCGGCACGCCGGAGAAGGTGACCCCGGAGCCCTTGTTCAGGCCGCTAACGCCCTGCGAGAAATAGATGTCGTAGCATTTGGTCTCCTTGTTCGAGAGACCCGCGAGCCACACGATGAACAGGAGCACGCCGGCGAGAAGCGCCACCGTGACGGCCCCGACCATGATGTAGTTCGACCGCGTTTCCATCAGGCTCGCACCGGCTCCTCGTGACTAAGGGCAGCTGTGCGCCCCCGCGGACCGTTGAAATACTCTTGTATCCAAGGATGATCCAAAGCCAATAGTTCCGGTATCGTACCGACCGCAACCACCTTCTTGTCCGCAAGGACGGCAACTCGGTCGCAGATCTCGTGCAGCGTATCGAGATCGTGGGTGATCAGGAAGACCGTCAGGTCGAGCCGCTGCTGAAGCGACCTGATCAGCTCATCGAAGCCGGCCGCGGCAATGGGGTCGAGGCCCGAGGTCGGCTCGTCGAGGAACAGGAGCTCGGGATCGAGCGCCAGCGCCCGGGCGAGCCCCGCGCGCTTGACCATCCCTCCGGAGAGTTCGGACGGATATTTGGGGCCGGCGTTGGCCGGAAGCCCGCCCATCGCGATCTTGTACGACGCGATCTCGTCCAGCAGCGGCGGCTGAATGTAGGGGAAATATTCGCGCAACGGCACTTCGACATTCTCGGCGACGGTAAGGGTTGAGAAGAGCGCTCCGTTCTGGAACAGGATTCCCCAGCGGCGGCGGATGTTCTTCGCCTCATCCTCGGTCCGGTCGATCATGTTCTCGCCGAGAACCTCGACCTCGCCTTCGTCGGGCACCTGCAGGCCGATGATCGAACGCAGGAGAACCGACTTCCCGGTGCCCGAGCCACCGACGACCCCGAGGATCTCGCCGCGGCAAACGGTGAGGTCGAGGTCCTCGTGCACGACCTGTTCGCCGAAGCTGTTCCTCAGCCCCCGGACCGTGATGATCGGCTCGCCGTGCTTCACACCCACCCGATCGAGCTGAAGAAGACCGCGAAGACCGCGTCGAGCACGATCACGAGGAAGATCGACTGCACGACAGCAACGGTCGTGCGAGTTCCGACTTCCTCACTGTTGCCCTTGACCTGGAAGCCCTGGAAGCAACCGGCCAGGGCGATGATGAACCCGAACACGGGCGCCTTGATGATCCCGACCCACATGTCGGTGATGGGAATCACCTCCTGGAGCCGCTGGATATAGGTGAGCGGCGGGATCCCGAGATCGAGCCAGACGAAGATTCCGCCGCCGATCAGCGCCAGGAGCATCGACCAGAAGGCGAGCAGGGGCATCATGATCACGGACGCGATCATCCGTGGGATCACCAGCGCCTCGACCGGCGACACGCCGATGGTGCGCATCGCGTCGATCTCCTCGGTGATCTTCATCGTTCCGATCTGCGCGGCGAAAGCCGAACCCGACCGGCCGGCGACCATGATCGCGGTCATCAAGGTCCCGAGCTCGCGGATCGTGATCCGGCCGATGAGGTTGATGGTATAGATCTCGGCTCCGAACTGGGCGAGCTGCACCGACCCCTGCTGGGCGATCACGATTCCAATGAGGAAGCTCATCAGCCCGATGATCCCGAGCGCCCGGACCCCGACCACATCGAAGCGCTGGACGACCGCGTTCACCCGGAAGCGCTTCGGCCTGCGGATCACATTGGCAAAGCCGATCAGCGTCGCGCCGAAGAACCCGAGCAGCCCGAGCAATGTCTGACCGGCCTCGGCGACATACTCGCCGATCTCCGTGAGGACGCGGAAGAAGCTCTGCGGCTCTTCCGGACGAACGCGGGCCGGCTTGTCGAATTCGGAGACCTGGTGGAGCAGGCTGACTTCGTCGTGGCTTGCGCCGACGACTTTCGCTCCCCGGTCGCGGACGGTCCGATAGACGAGCCAGGCCCCGACGGTGTCCATGCGGTCGATCTTCGACAGGTCGATGGTGAGGGGGTCGGGCAGCGCCTCAATCTCGCGCTGGGTGGTGGCCGCCCGGGTAATCGTCAGCGCGCCGGCCACGCGATAGACCGAACCGCGCCCTTCGTCCGTCTCTGGTGGGTTCAGCTCGGCCATTCGTGCGGGTTTCTGCGCGAATTGCGCCGGATCGGCAAGCCGGAGCCTCGGGGCGCCCCCTTTTCTGCCCTCGCTCCCGCCTCTATGCCCCGCTGCTGATGGCTGGCGATGCGCGATTGCTGTTTGTTCCGCTGGGATCGAACCCGGCGCGGCCGTTCGGGATGGATGCGCGCGAACGTGCCTGTCGCCTCGCGGCGAATGCCGGCTTCGAATGCGCCGAGGCCGCGCCGAACAACCGAGCGGCGCTCATCGCAAGCATGGCCTATGCGTGGGACCCGGCGTGGCTGAAGGCGATGCGAGCACGGCCGAAGGCGGTCCTGACGCTCGGCGGCAAGCCGGTGATGGCGCATATCCCGGACGGAGAGGAGCCGGCGCACGCCGTGACGGCGATGGAGAGCGGCACGCCGATCGACGGTTATGAGGAGCTCGCCGCCGAAAACGCCCGGCTGAGCTATGCCGAATTGAGGAAGCGCGACCGCCCGTTCGTCATGCCGCTCGACCCATCCGATACCGAGCGGGTCGAGCGCGCCGCCTATGACGCGGCCTACA
>DASURT010000176.1:0-4424 GCA_036375515.1 Sphingomicrobium sp. | reverse complement strand
TATCGAGGAAGTGAAATGGCGCAAGCCGTCCAACCCCGCGGGAGTTCCCGTGTGGTCGCACGGCGGGATCGTCTGCACCGGCGAGACCTACAAGGACAAAGTGAAGCTGACCTTCGCGCGAGGCGCGACGCTGCCGGACCCGTCGGGCCTGTTCAACGCGAGCCTTGACGCCGGCACGCGGCGCGCGATCGACCTTCACGAGGGCGACGAAGTCAACGACCAGGCATTCGAGCAACTCATCCGCGCGGCGGTGGCGATGAACCTCGCCGGATCGGAGAAGTAGCGGAAGCGTTTGGCTCAGCCCGATCGCGAACTGCTGCTTCTGCTGCGGAGGAGGAGCCAGGCGGCGGCGAGGATAACGACCCAGAGGAAGAGCTTGCGTGCCCAATCGGGGTCGGTTGCCTTGCTCGCGCCCCACTGGATCAAGTCGGAAATGCTCCAGTCCATCGCGTTGCTCCCTGACACCTTACTCTGTCCAGCTCGGTCCGGCGCGGTTCACCAGCTTCGCCGCATCTTCCGGGACACGGCTCGCGGCTTTTCGGCAGGGTCCTTTGATTCCCCTGGCGCCGGCGCGACCGACTTGCCGGCCATGTCGAGGAAGCTGCGCACCGCGTCGCCGGAAACCGCACGGCCGAACAGCCAGCCCTGCGCTTCCGTGCAGCCGTAGCGGGCCAGTGCCTCGCGGATCTGCTCCGATTCCACGCCTTCGGCGCTGATCGGCACGTTGAGCGTGTGGCCGAGGCCCGCGATTGTGTTCACGATTTCGGCGGTGCGCTGGCTCTTCACGATCGTGGTGATGAAGCTCTTGTCGATCTTGATCCTGTCGAGCGGCAGGCGGTTGACCTGCGCGAGGCTCGCATAGCCCGTGCCAAAATCGTCGAGCGAGATGCTGACGCCGACATTTTTGAGGCTCTCGATGATCGTCAGCACCTGCTCGCGGTCTTCGAGCAATGACCCTTCCGTAATCTCGATCTCCAGCCGGTGGGCGGGAAACCCGCTCGACGAGAGGAGCTTCAGAATCTGCTCGGCGAGCGTCACGTCGCGGAACTGAATCGGCGAAATGTTGACCGCGAGCTTCAAATGCCCGGGCCAGGAGCGCGCTTCGTTGAGCGCCTGCTCCATGATGTTGAGCGTCAGCGGTCCGATGAGGCCGGTACGCTCCGCCGCCTCGATGAAGCTTTCCGCCTCTAGCGTCCCTCCGCCGGCGGAGCGCCAGCGCGCGAGCGCCTCGAAGCCGACGATCTGCTGCGTACCGAGGTCGATCAGCGGCTGGAAATAAGGGACGAATTCGCCGTTGCGGATGCCGAGGCGGATGTCCTCCTCGAGCTTCAGGCGGTCGGCGAGCTCGAGCTCGAGCTCCTCGTCGAACCAGGCGTAACCGTTCCGGCCGGCACGCTTGGCGGCGTAGAGCGCGACGTCGCTGCGGCGCAGCGCGGTTTCCTCGTCGGTGCATTGCTCCAGCCGCGCGAGGCCGATGGACGCGGATGCCTGAAGCTGCGCGCCTTCGGCGAATATCGGAGTCGCGATCCGGGCCTGGATAGCAGCCGCGATTTCCTGCGCCACATTATCCGCAACACCCGGAAGGAGCATCGCGAATTCGTCGCCGCCCATGCGGGCGCAACAAGCTCCCTCGGGCGCGCTCTTGCGAAGAGCGTCGGCGAGCGCGCAAAGCAAACGGTCGCCGGCGACATGGCCATGCAGGTCATTGACCCGCTTGAAATGGTCGAGATCGAGCAGGAGGAGAACGCCCGGCGCCTTATCGACGAGCATCTCGTCGAGCGAGCGCATCAGCTCGCGCCGGTTGGCCAGTCCAGTGCCGGGATCGGTGTTGGCGTTTCGATGGGCGAGCCGTTCGGCCGCGTCATAGGCGTCGAGGACTTCCTTGAGGTCCTTCGACCGTCGCCAGCCGAACAGGATGATCGCGATGTTGAGGAGGAAAGCGAGCTTCAGGCTGCTCGCGGAATCGGGCAGCCGCGTGCCGCCGATCGCCGCGGGGATGAGTTGACTGCCGAGGGCAACGAACAACAACAGCGCCGCCATCGTCGCGCAAGTCACGATGATATGGCTGCTCGCGATGCGAACACCCTTGTTCCTGGCGGCTTTCACGATCCTGTCCATTCCCCTGGTCGACCGGTTCGACCCTAGGGAGCAGAAGTGAAAATATTCCTTACGCTTACGCCGTTCCGGAAAGGCGCTGCTCGGTGAGGTGGATGGCCTCGGCAATCGCCTCGCCGACGTCGAGCACGCTGGTATCGAGGAGGATCGCGTCGGGGGCAGGCCTCAGCGGCGCCGCGGCGCGGGTCGAGTCGCGCTCGTCACGGGAGTGGATGTCAGCGAGCACGTCCTCGTAGCCCGCCTTCATTCCGCGTCCTTCCAGCTCCTTCATCCGGCGACGAGCCCGGACCTCCGGCGAGGCCGTGATGTAGAGCTTCACCTCGGCTTCGGGCGCGATGACCGTGCCGATGTCGCGCCCGTCGAGAACCGCGCCACCGGGCTGGCGCGCAAATGCCTGCTGGCGGTCGAGCAGCGCCGCGCGAACCGCGGGATAGGCCGAAATGGCCGAGGCGATCTTCGACACCGCCTCGCTCCTCAATTCCGGATCGCCGGAATCGAGGTTGAGATCCTCGCATGCGCGGAGCGCCTCGAACACGCTCGCGGGATTGCCGCCCCAACGCCACAGGTTGAGCGCCACGGCTCGATAGAGCAGGCCGGTGTCCATCAAAGGCAGGTCGAAGCGCTCCGCAAGCGCGCGGGCGATCGTCCCCTTCCCGCTCGCGGCCGGACCGTCGACGGCAATCACCGGCATCAGGCGCGGTCCTGTCCGCGAAACCAGGGCCGGAGAATGCCGAGCGCCTCTTCGGGCCGATCGTTGAAGAAACCGTGGGCGGCGCCGGGGACGACCGCGAATTCCGCGCCGGGGGCGCGCGCCGCGAAGCCTTCGAGAGTCACCGGCCGGGCCTCGTCATACTGGCCGTCGATGAACAAGGTGCGCGGTCCGTCGAGCTTCGCCAGGAGCGGCTCGCCGTCATAGTCCTTGAGCGTTCCGGTCGCGACGAATTCGCTCGACCCCCACATTTCTTCGTAGAGCAAGCGGTTGAAGCCCGCGCCGCCATGGCGCCGGCCATAATATTTCATCGCTTCCGTCGCCGGATCGCGGCGGTTGAAGGCGGCGTAATAGGCTTCGGTGGCCGGTCCGCAGGCGAAAATCACCGGCGCGGGCGGATCGCACTTGCGAAGCGTTGCCTGAACGTCCGGTGGAAGTTTGGCGCGCAGGGCGTCGGCGTCGGCAATCCAGCTCCGGGTCGAAATCAGCGGGCTGGCGAGCACGAGGCCGGCGAGCCCCGCCGGACGGCGGGCGCCGTACTCGAGCGCGATGGTCCCGCCCCAGCTGTGCCCGAGCACGTGCCAGCGGGGGATTCGAAGAGTGCTCCGGATCGCTTCCACCTCATCGGTGAAGCGGGCGACAGTCCAGTTGCGTGGGTCGTTGGGATGATCGGAACGGCCACTGTCGAGCTGATCGTAGAGAATGACGGCACGCTCGTCCGCGAGCGCGAGCGCGTTGAGGAAGGCGGCGTGGGTTCCGCCCGGTCCGCCGTGGATCATTACGACGGGCAGCCGCGGACCGCCGAGCCGGCCGTTGGCACGCACGTACACGCGACCGCCGGGTACCGGCACCATCAGCTCGCGATCGGGCGGCGGATAGGATGAAGGGCCCCTCGCCCATGTCGGTGCAGCCGCTGTTGCCGCGGTCGCGGCGGCGGCAATGAGGAACGACCGCCGGCCGAGCGGTCTTGCAATCACTCTTGCATGGGGCGGCGACGCCCCCCAAATCGAGCCCCGGTAAACGCTCACGGCGGGCGCTTTGACAGGGGCATATGCCTATGGCAAGGCGCGCCCCCGAACGCCCGGCCGCGCCGCGGCATCCGATATTTTACACTGGAGTTGAACCAAAGATGGTGAAGCCCGAATGGGGCGCCAAGCGCACTTGCCCCAAGTGCTCGACCCGTTTCTACGATCTCGAGAAGGAAGATCCGGTCCATTGCATCGAATGCGGGACCGAGTGGATTCCCGAGCCGGTGCTGAAGTCGAAGCAGCCGCTGGCGTTCGAGGCCGCGCCCGCCAAGGCGCCGGACAAGGCCAAGAACGGCGACGATGACGACGACGATCTGGCGATCAACGAGGACGAGGAGCCGAGCGCCGACGAGGAAGTCGACATCGACACGGGCGATGACGACCTCGGCGTCGAAGCGGCGAAGGAAGACGACGAGAGCTGAAACGAAAGTTTCCGGCGCCCAGGCTGACGATTTCCCCCTTTTCCAGCCGGGGAAAGTTCGCCTAAGGGGGGCTTCCCGGAAGGACGTGGGGCCGTAGCTCAGCTGGGAGAGCGTCGCAATGGCATTGCGAAGGTCAGGGGTTCGATCCCC
>DASURT010000175.1:0-5024 GCA_036375515.1 Sphingomicrobium sp. | reverse complement strand
TGCGCTCGGGCTGTCGCTCGCGCAGCTCACGCCCGAGCTTGCCCGGGCGGCCAACCTCCCGCCCAACTCACACGGCGTGATCATCACCGCCGTCGACGCCAGCAGCGACGCCGGCGACGAAGGCCTTCAGCGCGGCGACCTCATCGTCTCGGTCAACAACCAGCTCGTGACGACTCCGGCGCAGGTCGTCACCGCGGTCGAGGGAGCGCGCCGTTCGGGCCGCTCGAGCGTGCTGTTGCTGATCAAGCGCGGCAACTCGCCCGAGGCGTTCGTCGGAGTCGATATCAGCGGCCGCTAGGGCGGAGTCGACGATTATCCTGCTGGCGGGCTGGCGGCTTTATCGTCCTTCGAACCAGTGAACCCGCACTGCTTCTGCTCCATCGCGATCTGCTTGGTGATGCGGGTGGCGTTCTCCGAATAGGCCAACGTCACGGAGCCGCGATTCACGGTCTTGCCGCGCAGCGGGCTGACGCCTTCGCAGATGTGGAAGACATGCGGCGTCGCGGACTTCTTGGCGCCGTCCTCCGGAGCGATCCAGTACACGACATCCAGACCGGCCGGGTGTGCGGCGTCCTTCGTCGCTTCGGCAACCGTGGCGGAGTCCCTGGCGATGTCCTTCGCCTGCTCGGCGACCTCGGGCGAACAGGCAGTGGTGGGCTGATTGGCCTTGATCTGGGCCGCGCACGCATTCATGTCCTGGGTGTACTGCTCGACCGAGGGCGGGTTCCAGCTCACCCCGATCAGCGTGGCGACCACCGCCAGGACGGCCCCGACTCCGCCGGCAATCTTCTTGTTCTTCGGATCCATGTCCTTGTCCATGAAGATCAGGACAACCAGCGGGAGGAAGGCGATCAATGTGATGATCGCACCGAGCTGGTTTTGGACGAAGAACTTGAACTTCTCGGACTCGCGGGCCGGATCGTGCTTGTTGGCCGCCTTCCACATCAGGCTGCCGGCGATCGCGAAGATGGCGATCCCGACCAGGATGACAATCAAGAGCGGAAGGTTGCCCTGGTCGAACTTGCCCTGGCGGAGCAGGACGATCCCGGCAATCTCGCCGCCGATGGCGATGACCCACGCGATCGCGGCGAAAATGCGAAGACGCGTGGCGGTGGACTTCTGGCCGTGCGTGGCACGCCATTCCTTGGTGACGTCGACCTCTTCGGTGGGCTTATTGTCGGACATGTTCGGAATCCCCCATATCGCCACTTCTGCACGACGGCCGTCGAACGGGAAGCCTAACCCGCGCGTCGGAATTGGCCAAGCCCCGCGTTACGAGCAACCGACGTTGGCCAGCTCGCGGCGGCTTGATGCGGGGCCGGTGACCGGCTTCGTTACGGCGACTCGCTTTCTGCGTCTTCGGCCCTAAAGAGAACGCGTGGCCGATGACGGACGCCAGCTGATCGGGGCCCTCGAAGGCGAGTGGCGTGACGCCTTGTGCAACAAGGACATGGACCGGCTGCGCGCCCTGGTTCATCCGGACTTCGTCCTGATCGGGACGCGCTCCAGCGGGCCGTTCACGATGAGCCGGGACGAGTGGCTTGACGCGATCGAGCGGCGGGACGTCGATTCGATCGACCTCGAGGTTCGTGACGCGACGCTGCTCGACAAGGTCATGATCGGAACGATCCAGGCGAGATGGCGCCTGAAATATCTGAACCGGATCATCGAGGATTGCGTCCTGCTCACGGACGTCTGGGTGCTCGATGAAGGCCGGTGGCGAGCGCTGCGCCGCCATTCGACGCCGTCTCCGGGGAATTGCCCTTCATCATAAGCCGGGGGAACCGATGAAAATCGACGTGAAGGGCCTCCGGCCCAGCGAGAACATCAACGAACTGACTTTGCGCGGGATTGTCCTCGGCGCGCTGATCACCGTCCTGTTCACCGCGGCGAACGTCTATCTCGGGCTTCGCGCCGGCTTGACCTTCGCCACTTCGATTCCCGCCGCGGTCATCTCGATGGCGGTTCTCAAGGCCTTCCGGGATTCGACGATCCAGGAGAACAATATCGTCCAGACGATCGCCTCGTCGGCGGGCACTTTGTCGGCGATCGTGTTCGTCCTGCCGGGACTGGTGATGGTCGGCTGGTGGACCGGCTTTCCCTACTGGCTGTCGGTCGCGGTCATCGCCGTCGGCGGGATCCTCGGGGTCATGTATTCGGTGCCGCTGCGCCGGGCGCTCGTGACCGGGAGCGACCTGCCCTATCCCGAAGGCGTCGCCGCGGCCGAGGTGCTCAAGGTCGGCGCGGGCGTCGGCGGCGTCGAGGAAAACAAGCGCGGGCTCGCCGCGATGATCATCGGCGCGCTGATGTCGGCCGCTTATCCGCTGCTCGCCAAGATGAAGCTCGTCGCGGAAGAAGCGGCGGGGACATTCAGGATCGGCACCGGCGCCACCAACCTGTCGGCCGGCCTGTCGCTTGCCTATGTTGGGGTCGGCCATCTCGTCGGACTCGGCGTCGGCCTCTCGATGCTGACCGGGATCATCATCGGGTTCATTGTTCTCCTGCCCTATTTCACCGCCGCGGGCGCGCCTCCGGGGACGGAGCTGGCCGACTTCGTGAACACCGTCTTCCGCGAGAAGGTCCGGTTCGTCGGGGCGGGGGCGATCGGGGTCGCGGCGATCTGGACATTGCTCAAGGTGATCGGGCCGATCTTCAAGGGAATCGTCGCGGCGATCGTCGCCAACCGCGCGCGCCGCGCCGGCGGGGAGTCGAGCGTCGACATCACCGAGAGAGACATTCCCATCACCATCGTCGGCGCGGTGATCCTGCTGTCGATGATCCCGATCGGGCTGTTGCTCCATGCCTTCGCGACCACCAATCCGATCGCCGCCAATCCGGCCGCCACGCTGACCATTAGCATCATCTATGTGCTGGTCGCCGGAATCGTGATCGCGGCCGTGTGCGGCTACATGGCGGGTTTGATCGGCGCCTCGAACAGCCCGATTTCCGGCGTCGGAATCCTCGCGGTGCTTGGGATCGCGATCCTGCTCGCGCTGCTCTTTCCGAGGGCCGACGCGGATTCCACCAGGTCGTTGGTCGCCTTCGCCCTGTTCGTAACCTCGATCATCTTCGGCGTCGCGACAATCTCGAACGACAATCTTCAGGATTTGAAGACCGGCCAGCTGGTCGCGGCGACGCCCTGGCGGCAGCAATTCTCGCTGGTTCTGGGCGTGATCTTCGGCGCGATCGTGATTCCGCCGGTGCTCGATCTCCTGAACCGGAGCTTCGGATTCGTCGGCGCGCCGGGCGCCGGTCCGAACGCGCTCGCCGCGCCGCAGGCGGCGTTGATCTCGGCCATCGCCCAGGGCGTGCTTGGCGGCACGCTCGACTGGAGCCTGATCGGTCTTGGCGTCGCGATCGGCGTCGTGGCCGTCGTTCTCGACGAGCTCCTGCGCGGGCGCAAGCGAGGTTGGGCTCTGCCGCCGCTCGGAGTTGGGATGGGCATCTATCTGCCCGTCGGAGTCACCTCGCTCATCGTCGTCGGCGCGGTGCTCGGCCATCTTTACGATCGCTGGGCGGTTCGCCAGCGCGACCCGGGCTTTGCGGAACGCATGGGGGTGCTGGGGGCGACCGGCCTGATCGTCGGCGACAGCCTGTTCAACGTCGTCTATGCCGGCCTCGTCGCGGGTTCGGACAATCCAGACCTGCTCGCGGTCACGGCCGCGACCGGCTGGCAGACGCCCGTCGGCGTTGTGCTGTTCGTCGCGATGATCGTCCTGCTCTACGCGCGGACGCGCAGCCAGGCCGCCGGGCCGCTTTCCGCCAAGGGCTAGCCCAGCACCTCGCGACGGAGGCCGGGCGCGGACCACGGCGCCGCGCCCGCTTCGGCCCTTTGGATCAGTTCGACGATCTTGCGGTTGATCGGCGCGACGGTGCCGAGCCTGTCGGCCAGCGCGACCAATTCGCCGTTCAGATAGTCGATCTCGGTCTTGCGGCCCGCCGCGAGGTCGTCGGCCATCGACGAGCGCGCCTTCGAGTCGATCTTCCACCCCCTGAGAAGCACATTGTTGAACAGCCAATCGGGAGAGCCGATGAGCGCCGGGAGCAGGCGCGGCGGAACGGGGCCGACCTTCCCCGGCCTGATCCCGGCGCGCCGAAGCAACCCCAGTCCCTCGCGCTGCGCCGCCGCGACGACCCGGCGATAGTCGCGCTGCCTCAGCTCCTCGATCAAGGTTCGTCCCGACAGCGCGCTCACCGCATTGTTGAGGTTGATGAGCAACTTGCCCCAGGCGAGGCCAAGCATGTCGTTCGACAGCTTGAGCGCGGCCGGGCCCTCTCCGATGCGCTCCGCCAAGGCGCGCGTCTCCGGCCGGTCTTCGGCGACAAGCCTGCCCGCGACGCCCTTGTGAAATCGCCCGGCGCCCAGTTGAGCGACGTTGAACGGCACCATCCCGCGAACGATCCGGAACCGGGCGCCAAGCTCGCGTTCCAGGACCTCGATGTTGCTCACCCCGTTCTGGAAGCTGATGACCAGCGCCCCGTCGCGGCCGTGCTCGCCGATTTCACGAGCCGCCTCGGCGGTCGCGCCGCTCTTGACGCACAAGGCGATGATGTCGGCATCGCCGAGCGCCGCGGGCACGCATGCGAAGTCGACCTCGTCCAGCGTCGCGTTCCAGCCGCTATAGTCGGTAAGGGTCAGGCCATGCTCGCGGACGTCATGGGCGATTCTGGGGCGCCCGATGAAGCTGACGGGAAGGCCCGCCGCGGCCCAGGCGCCGCCGACGAAGCAGCCGATCGAGCCGGCGCCGAGGACGGCGATCCTAGCCTCGGCCACGATAGGACTGGACGCCCTGGTCCGGCACCACAGCCCCTCGGGCTGGCTCCCCGACTGCCAGAAGACGTCGATCGGGATCCCGCCGCGAGGATACCAGTAGCCGCCGATCCTCAGCCACTTGGGCTTCATCTCGGAGACCAGACGCTGGCCGATCCCGACGGTGACGTCCTCGTGGAAGCCTTTATGGTTGCGGAACGAGCCGAGGAACAGCTTGAGGCTCTTCGATTCGACGATCGTCTCGCCCGGCACA
>DASURT010000174.1:0-3928 GCA_036375515.1 Sphingomicrobium sp. | reverse complement strand
GTCCACCTTCACCCTGATCCGCTCGCCGAGCGTGCGGTCGAGGAGGTCGGACATTCCGGCGAGCAGCTCCCGGCTGTCGACGCGTTCGGGGAGCAAGGGCTCGGACCGGGCGAAGGACAGCAGCCGGCGCGTGAGAGCGGCGGCCCGCGTCGCGCCTTCCATCGCGTTCTGGAGCTGCATCAGGACTTCGCGCCGCGGGCCGTTCAGGCGCCGCTGGGCAAGATCGATCCCCCCGACGACGACCGCCAGCATGTTGTTGAAGTCGTGGGCGATTCCGCCGGTCAGCTGGCCGACCGCCTCCATCTTCTGGACCTGGCGAAGCTGCGCCTCGGCGGCCTGCCGCTCCTCGGCTTCGGCCTTGAGGGCCTGATTGGCTTCCCACAGCTCCTGGGTGCGCTCGCGCACCGCCAGCTCCAGCACCTCGGCCCGCTCCGTCTCGCTTTCGGCGAACCTTCGGGCGAGCGCGTTCTGGCGAAGCGCCTGGACCGCGACGACCCCAAGGAAGATGGCGCCGAGGCCGACGATCACCCCGAGGATGCTCAGATAGTCGGTGAACCGGTCGGCCTCGTCGGAAAAGATCTGGCTCTGCTCGATCCGCTCGCGAAGTGACTGGCGCTCGCTGACGATGATCTCGTTGAGCTTGTCGTCGAGGTCCTTGACCGTGTGCGACTGGCCGGCCTGATAGAAATAGGAAATGCCGCTCTGGTCCTGGCGCCGGAGCGCGGCGCGCGCGGCCAGCGAAAGTTCGTCGCCGCGTTGCCGGTAGATCCGCTGCAGCTCGGCGACCCGCCGCTCCTGGTCGACGTTGGGGCGCACGAGCTTGGCGAGCTGCCGGATCTGGTAGCCGGCGAGCTCCCAGTTGCTCGAATAGATGTTGCCGCTCGTCTTCTGGTTCTCGTCCAGAACGAAGCGCGCGAGCGCGGCTTCGGCGCGCGAGATGTTCGAGCTGACGTTGCGGACGACGAGCGCGACGTCATAGGAGTGGCGCTCCGCGTTGAGCGCGCGTTCGCGGGCGTCGTTGGCGAACGCGACCAGGAACACCATGATCACCAGGACCAGGGCCGCAAAAAGTCCCGCCGCCGCAGCGCCCCCGCGACGCCAGTCGAAGCGCACCTCGTCCCCGTCCCCGATCATCCGGCCAGTCTAGACGCGTTAACCAATGGGTGAAACCCAAAGGTTCCACCGCTTTACCCTAATTGATGCACCCCGTGGCACGTCCCGCCGCGGCGAACATGCCCAGAATCTCGCCGACCTGATCGTTCGTGTGCTCGGCGCAGAGCGAGCAGCGGAGCAGGGTCATTCCAGCCGGAGTCGCCGGGGGACGGGCGAGGTTGACGTACAGCCCTTCGTTCAGCAGCGCCTCCCACATCGCCGCGCCGGTTTCGAGATCGGGCATGATGACGGCGATGATCGCCGACTGGGGCTCGCTCGTCCCGAGAGTGAAGCCGAGCTGCTTCAAGCCGGCGTGCAGGCGCTTCGAATTTTCCCACAGGTGCGCGCGCTTGCCGGAGCAGTCCATGAGCTTGCGGATCGAGGTCGCGGCGGTCGCCACCACCGACGGCGGCAGCGAGGCGGTGAACACGTAGGGGCGGCAGACGAGCCGAAGGATCTCGAACTTCGGATGATTCGAGACGCAGAAGCCGCCGACGGTACCGACCGACTTGGAAAAGGTGCCGATGATGAAATCGACGTCGCCGATCACGCCCTGGGCCTCGGCGACCCCGCGGCCATGCTCGCCGATGAAGCCCATCGAATGCGCCTCGTCGACCAGCACCATGGCGCCGTTCGCCTTCGACACCGCCACCATCTCCTTGAGCGGAGCGATGTCGCCGAGCATCGAATAGACGCCTTCCAGGACGACCAGCTTGCCCGCTCCTTCGGGAATGCGCTTGAGGCGTTTTTCGAGCGCGTCGATGTCATTGTGGCGGAAGGGCACGATCTGGGCGTTGCCCATCGCGCACCCGTCATAGATCGATGCGTGGCTGTCGATGTCGAGGACGATGTAATCGTCCTTGCCGGCGATCGTCGAGATGATCCCGAGGTTCGCCTGATAGCCGGTCGAGAAGACCATGGCGTGGTCCATCGCGTAGAAGTCCATCAGCGCCCGCTCGACCGCCTTGTGGCCGCCATAGGTGCCGTTGAGGACGCGGCTTCCGGTGGTCCCCGAACCGAACTCGTCCAGAGCCTTTTTGCCGGCCGCGATCACTTCGGGATCGAAGGTCATTCCCATGTAATTGTAGGTGCCCAAGAGGATCGTGCGTTTGCCGTTGCAAATCGCGACGGTCGGGCTTTCGACCTTCTCCATCACCAGGTTGAAGGGGTCGGTGACTCCGGAATTGAGGAGCGCCTCGCGCTGCTCGATCAGCGGGTCGAACTTGGAGAAAAGGTCGGTCACTTGGTTCTAGTTACCTTTGGCCGTCAGCCTCTGGAGGGCGTCGACCAACTGGCCGACGGTCTCGATCTCGGCCTGCATGTTCATGGTGATGATGACGTCGAACTCGTCCTCGGTATTGGCGACGAAATCGAGCACGGTGAGGCTGTCCCACTCGAGGTCCTGGGCGAAGCGGCTCGCCTCGGTGATCGCGACGCCCTTCTTGTTGAACGGCTCGATCAGCTCGGCGACTTTGGAATAGATCTGCTGGCGATCGGACATGCGCTGGTTCCGTTAATGAACGGACCTCGCTTAAGCAACGCAATGGGGCGCGAATGGGGCGGTTTAGAGCCAGCCCTGGTCGCGATACCATTGGGCGGTTTCGGCGAGGCCCCGCTCGCTGGGGATTTGCGGGCGCCACAGCTCGGGCGGCGCGGCGCGCTTGGGCTCGACCACCCAGTTGCGGTGCGAGAAATAAGCGGCGCGGTCGACCGTCAATCGGGCGCGGGGACCGCGGAACCACTGGTCGGCTCGAGCGGCGAGGCGGAGGAACAGCCCGGGCGCGGCGATGACCGCGGGCCGGCCGCCGACCGCCCGGCCGAGCGCTTTCGTGAACTCCCGGTGGGTCCACCCGCCGGGCTTCCCGTCGTCAGGCTCGATCAAGGTCGTCTCGGGCGCCGCCGGGCCGGCCAGGGCGACCAGCAGCCGGCCAAGGTCGGCCGCGTGGATCAGCGAGAGGCGCCCGCGCGGCGGCATCAGCATGACGCCGAGCTTCGCCATCCGGAACAATTCGAGGGTTTCCTTGTCGCCTGGCCCATAGACGGCGGGCGGCCGGACGATCGCCCAGTCGAGCCCCGAGCCGAAGACCAGCTCCTCGGCCTTCGCCTTGGACGCGCCGTAGAGCGAGAGCCTGGGCTCGCGCGCGGCGAGCGAGGAGACGTGGACGAAGCGCCGCACTCCGCCCGCGGTCGCCGCGGCGAGCATTGCCAGGGTGCCCGCGACATTCCCCTTCTCGAAGCCCGCCTTGCTGGTCGCGCTGATCACTCCGGCGGCGTGGATCACGGCGTCGGCGCCGTCGACCAGCCGCTCCAGCGCGGATCGGTCGTCGAGGTCGCCAGCGACCCATTCGAGCCGGTCGCGCGGCGGCTGCTCGCGCCGGGTCAGCGCCTTCACCTCGTGCTCGCCGGCGATCGCGATGTCGACCAGATGCGAACCGACGAAACCGGTGCCGCCGGTGATCGCGAGCCTCATAAGGGAGACCAGGGGCGTTCGGGCCCGGAATCCGCGCGTTCCCGTTCGCGGGCGACGCCGACGCGCTCGATCATGGCGTCGAGCAGCGCCTCCAGGCCTTCACCCAAGGGCGCGGAGACGGGGATCGGTCTCGACCCGGCGGCCCGCTCAACGGCGCGCGCGACCTCCTTCAGGCGCCTGGCATCGATGAGGTCGGACTTGGTGAGCGCGACGACCTCGGGCTTGAGCTCCAGGCCCGCGCCATAGGCGGCAAGTTCGTCACGCACGACTCGATACGCTTCGGCCGGGTCGTCGACGGACGCATCG
>DASURT010000173.1:0-3711 GCA_036375515.1 Sphingomicrobium sp. | reverse complement strand
CCCGGCATCATGCCCGCGAGCGCGCCGAGGCCGCCCATGCGCTGCATCTGGCGAAGCTGAGCCCACAGGTCGTCGAGGTCGAACTTGCCCTTGGCCATCTTGGCCGCGAGCTTCTCCGCTTCCTCGACCTGGATCGTTTCGGCGGCTTTCTCGACCAGGCTGACCACGTCGCCCATGCCGAGGATCCGCCCGGCGACCCGCTCGGGATGGAAGGCTTCGAGCTTGTCGATCGCCTCGCCGACCCCGGCGAACTTGATCGGCTTGCCGGTCACCGCACGCATCGACAGCGCCGCGCCGCCGCGCGCATCGCCGTCGAGCCGGGTCAGGATCACGCCGGTCAGGTCGACCTCGCCGGCGAAACCCTTGGCGACGTTGACCGCGTCCTGGCCGGTGAGCGCGTCGACCACCAGCAGGGTCTCGGCGGGGTTCGAAGCCGAAGCGACCGCCTTCATCTCGGCCATCAGCTGGTCGTCGACGTGAAGGCGTCCGGCCGTATCGAGCAGCACCACGTCATAGGCCTGGAGCCTGGCCGACTGGATCGCGCGCCTGGCGATATCGACCGGCTGCTGGCCGGCGACGATCGGCAGCGTATCGACGTTCGCCTGGCGGCCGAGGATCGCGAGCTGCTCCTGCGCCGCGGGGCGGGCGACGTCGAGCGAGGCCATCAGCACCTTCTTGCGGTCACGCTCCGCGAGACGCTTGGCGAGCTTGGCCGTGGTGGTTGTCTTACCCGAGCCCTGCAGGCCGACCATCATGATCACGGCGGGTGGGCTGACGTTGAGGTCGAGTTCGGCCGTCTCGGCGCCCAGAGTCTCGACCAGGGCGTCGTGGACGTACTTGACGACCATCTGCCCCGGCGTGACCGAGCGCAGCACTTCCTGGCCGACCGCTTTCTCGGTGACCTGGTCGACGAAGTCGCGCGCGACCGGCAGAGCGACGTCGGCCTCGAGCAGGGCGACGCGCACCTCGCGCATCGCCGCGCGCACGTCGCCTTCCGTGAGCGCGCCGCGCCCGCGAAGCCGGTCGAATACGCTGCCCAGCCGATCGCTCAACGTGTCGAACATTCAATTCTCCTCAACGATGCCAAGCAGCCCTTGGGCGACCCAATATGGGGAGCCTCAACGCAACTTGAGCCGGCGAACGAATCCTCGTCGGCCGGCTTGCACCCTTGGGCGCTCGGTATCGATGTATGTCCCTAGGACGGCGCGGCGCTTAGCCGCTTAGGCCTCTAAGTTCAACCTAGCTGAGACGCGGCTTGCCCTTCGGCTTGCGGGGACGGCCTGGTCCACCGGGTCCGCGAGGTCGATCAGGACCGTCGCCTCTCGGAGGGCCATTCCGCCTCGAACTGCGTGGCGGCGGGCGGTTCCCCGGCCCGCGCCGGTCGGGCACGCGGTCCATCGGCCTTGCCGTCTGCTGCTGTTGCCGAGGGCCGACTGCGTAGCCCTCCTTCAGTAGCGAGGCGAAAGCAGCGCGCGTGCTCTGGACGATCGCGTCCTGCAGTTCTTTCGGAAGATCGGCGAACGTCACGTTGGGATGGATCGCCTGCACGTCGCGCAGCAGCTGGTTGGGCAATCCGCCGGACGCGCTCTTCAACGCTGCGATGGCATCGAGCACCGTCGAGAAGAGGATCGATTGCATGACGTCATTCGCGGCTCTGGGCATCGGCTTCGCCTTGGCATTGGTGGACTTGGCTCGGCACGCTCCCTAAGTCACGCGCCCAATGCGCCGCCACTTCCACAAGATGCATGGTCTCGGCAATGATTTCGTGATCGTCGACGCGCGCCCAGAGACCGGCAATGCGCCGTTCGACGTCACGCCGTCGCTCGCTCGCGCCATCGCCGACCGCCGAACCGGCGTCGGGTGCGATCAGCTGATCGTGCTCGAGCCGAGCGACAGCGCAGACCTCAGGATGAGGATCTGGAACAGTGACGGCGGCGAGGTCGAAAGCTGCGGCAACGCGACACGCTGCGTGATCCAGCTGACCGGCGCCACGACGATCGACAGCGATGGCGGGCTGCTCGAAGGGCAGGATTTCGGCGCCGAGGTCGAGGTCGGCATCGGCGATCCGCGTTTCGAATGGAACGAGATTCCCCTCGCCTATCCGATCGACACCAACCCGTTGCCGATGGCGTGGGATGGCCTGGAGCGGCCGATGGCGCTCAATGTCGGCAACCCCCATGTCGTCTTCTTCGTCGATGACATCGACGCCGTGCCCATTGAGGAGCTGGGGCCGAAGATCGAGCACGATGGGGCGTTTCCCGAGCGGATCAATGTCAATGTCGCGACCGTGGAAGGCGATGACATCCGTTTGAACACCTGGGAGCGTGGTGCGGGACTGACCCTCGCCTGCGGGACGGGCGCGTGCGCGACCGCCGTGGCAGCGATCAAGTCCAAGCGCGTGACGTCACCGGTCAAGGTGACAATGCCCGGCGGGTCGCTGACCATCGCCTGGGAGGCTGGACAGCCCATTCGGATGCGTGGAAGCGCGACCCACGTTTTTTCGGGCGAACTTGATCTCGAGACTCTCTCGTGAGCGTTGAGACCATCACGCTTGGCTGCCGGCTCAATTTCGCCGAGAGCGAGACGATCGCCCGGTTCGCGCCTCCCGGCGAGGATTGGGTGCTCGTCAACAGCTGCGCGGTTACCAACGAGGCGATCCGCCAGACGCGCCAGGCGATCCGTCACGCACACCGCCAGCGGCCGCATGCGAAAATCCTGGTCACAGGATGCGCGGCCGAGCTCGATCGACCCTCGTTCGAGTACATGCCCGAGGTCTCGCGCGTCATCGGAAATCGAAACAAGCTCAGCGCGTTCGCGACAAACGGCGGCATGACGCCGGTACCCGCCGGGTTGCTGCACCGGGTGAAGAGCTTCGTCGCGGTGCAGACCGGCTGCGACCATCGCTGCACCTTCTGCACGATCTGGCGGGCGCGCGGGGCCAGCCAATCGCTGCCGTTCGAGGCGATCCGCGATGCCATCGCTCGCGAAATCGACCGCGGAGCGAAGGAGATCGTCCTGACCGGCGTGGACATTACCGATTACAAAGGCGGCCTCGGGAAGCTGTGTCAGCGCCTGCTCGCCGCCGAGCCGCACCTAAACCGCCTGCGCCTGTCCTCGCTCGACAGCATCGAGATCGACGAGCCCCTGTTCGAGCTGATCGCCGGCGAGCCGCGGCTAATGCCGCATTTCCACTTGTCGCTACAGGCCGGGGACGATCTGATCCTCAAGCGGATGAAGCGCCGCCACAGCCGCGCCGACGCGGTACGAACGGTCGAGCGGATCAAGGCCGCGCGGCCGGAGGCGACGATCGGCGCCGACCTCATCGCAGGGTTCCCCACGGAAACTGAGGATATGGCCCTCAATTCCCTGAGACTTCTCGATGATTGCGATATCATCGCCGCTCACATCTTCCCCTTCTCGCCTCGCCCAGACACGCCTGCGGCGCGCATGCCCCAGGTCAGGCGCGAGCTGGTCAAGGCCCGCGCCGCCCGGCTCCGTGCGACCGCATCGGATCGGCGCGCCCGCTGGCTCGACCGCCTGGTCGGCAGCAACCAGCCCATCCTGATCGAGGGGAACGACAAGGGGCATACCGACAGTTTCGCGCCGATCTCGCTTCCCGCCGAACGTGGACGGACGGGCGTTGCCCGCATCACCGGCCGCGCCTCCGATCACCTCACGGCGGTTTGGGCATGAGCTGGCTCGACCGCCTCC
>DASURT010000172.1:0-2113 GCA_036375515.1 Sphingomicrobium sp. | reverse complement strand
CCCATGCCGGCCATCTGCAGCACGCGGCCGGCATCCTTCGCCGTCACATCGAAGGTGGAGTCGAACTTCGGATCGCCCTTGAGGTCGGTGACCTTGGCGGCGACATTCGCCTTGCCGCCCTGGAAGTCGGCGACGCTCAGCTCCTTCACGTCGAGCGTGGCGTTGGCGACGCCCGCCGCCAGGTGCAGGCCGCTGATCTGCTGCTCGTTCAAGGTCAGCGTGCCAACCTTGAGATCGACATTGGCATCGTAGTCGGCGAGCGGGGCCAGCGCCTTCAGCGGGTTGCCGCCCTGCTCCTTCTTCGCTTCGCCCGCCGCGGGCTCGGCCGGTTTTGCCGAGGGCGACGGCATGTAGCCGTCGACGTTCAGCTTGTCGATCGCCAGCGCGACTCCGAAGCCCGGCTGCTTGCGCTGCGCGCCGTCGGGCAGCGCCACCTTCACGCCGCCGGTGATGGTGGACTGGTCGAGTGTCCCCTTGAGATCGGCCAGTTCGGCCTGCGCGGGGTTGTATTTGACCGTGGTGTTGAGGGCGAGTTGGCGCAGGCGGTCGCCCGGCACGTCCTTGACCGCGCCCGGCGCGAACGCGTCGATCAGCGCGCGCAGGTTGCCGGAGTTCGCCTTGAGCGTCCCGGTGAAGTTCGGCTGGCCGTTGGCCGCGACCAGCGTGCCGGCGGCGGCGACGCTGCTGCTGCCCGGCAGCTTGGCGGAAGCGTTCTTGAGCTTGAACTCGCCGTTCGCCAACTGCATCGAGATGCTCGTGTCGTCGATCGCCTGGCCCTTGAAGACGATCTGCTCCACGGTCACGTCGACACCGGCGGTGACATCGGGTGGCAGCGCGAACGGGGCGGCTGGTTGTGCCGGCGCCGATGCGCTGGACGTTGTCGTGCTCTCCTTCTTCGGTTCGCCTGGAGGCAACAGTTTGTCGAGATCGATGCGGCCGATCGCGATCTTCGCCTGCACATCCGGCGCGGTCTCGTACTTGGCCGCGATGCTGGCCTTGGCCGTCAAGTCGCCGAGATTGGCGGTGAAGTTCTCGGTCTTGGCGCTGGTCTTGCCGGCCTCGATGTCGGCGTCGACGGCGAAGGCCTGGCTCATGATGGGCGGCAATCCCTCCGCCGACTGGTTCGGCATGCCCGCGATCAGCTTCGCCAGATCATCGCCCTTGCTGGAGAGCCTGCCCGTCACGATCGGCTTGCTCGGATCCTCGACCGCGGCGATGTTCACCTCGCCGACGAAACCGATGGTCGCCTTGGCATCGGTCAGCGAGAAGCTGATGTCGACCGGCATCGGCGCGTTCTGGTCGAGCGCGCCGGTCTTGACCCGGAATCCGACCGGGATGTTGACGACGGTCGCGCCGCCTTCGGCCTGGAACGGCCCGGTCAGGCTGTCCAGCGACAGGTCGATGTTGAGGTTCTCGACCTTCTGCTCGGTTCCGGCCGCGAGGTCGCGATAGATCAGCGTGCCACCCTCGATGACGGCGCTCTTGATGACGACGCCCATCCCGCCGCCGCTGGAGCCGGTGCCGCTCGGCGTCGGCGTCACGCCGGCTTCCGGCGCTTCCGCCTCGGGCGCGATCTGCCAGTTGCCGCTGCCGTCCTTCAGCTTCTCGAAGACGAAGGTCGGCTTCTCGAGCAGCACCTCCTCGACCACCACCTGGCCGGAGAGCAGCGGCATCAGCGCCACCTTGACGGTCGCCGATTCGAGGGTCGCCATGTCGGGTTCGCTGCCGCCCGGGGCGTTGCCGAACCGCACGCCGTGGACCGTGACGCCGGGGGTCGGCAGGATCGAGAGCGAGATGTCCCCATCGATCGCGAGGTCGCGTCCGGTCGCCTTCTTCGCCTGGGCCGCGATCTCGGCCTTGTAGTTGTTGAGATCGACGAAGAACGGCGCGACCAGCGCCGCCACGATGAGGAGGCCGATGAGGCCGCCGACGATCCATAGTGCTTTCTTCATATCGTCCCTGCCCGCTTTGTGGTGAGCCAGCTCGGCTCGTTTGTCGGTTCCGGGGCCGACTGGAGAAGTCGGAACCGCTTGCGGCCATTATCGCTGCGGGACAAAATGCCTCGCAAGCATAACCCGCCCGACTCTGGTGACTTTTTTGCGAGCCGAGGGCC
>DASURT010000171.1:0-2273 GCA_036375515.1 Sphingomicrobium sp. | reverse complement strand
AGACCTTCCCCGCCGACGCGGACGCTCCGAGCGAAAACCCCGCTCATGATCACAGGTGGGCGCGCTTGCGCCGCCTGAAAGCGCCGCGCGCCCACCGTCCCAGAATCCGAAGCGGAGCTTGACAAGCCCGATTAGAGAACCCGGCGGCGGAGCGAGGCGATCCTGCGGATTCCGTATGAGTTGCCACCTTTCGGCCCTTCGACCTGATCGGCCGCCGAGCCCTCGTCACCGGCTCCAGCCAAGACATCGGCCTCGCGCTCGCCGAGGGCCTCGCCGCCCACGGCGCAACGGTCGTCCTCAACGGCCGCCACGCGGCGAAGCGCGCGGCCGCGGCCGCGTGCGTTCCGGGCGCGGCGTCCGCCCGCTTCGACGTGACCAACCCGGAAGCCACAGCGGCCAGTGTCGCGACGGTGAGGGCTCGCGCACGACCGTCAGCTACACCACTTAGCGTAATCGGCATCCCGCGGCTCGCACGCGCCGCGCCAGCGGTCGATGATCCGGAAGCGGCGGGTCGTCCGTCGTCTGTCACTATCGCAACGGAGGATCATGGCATGGGTGTCTATGCGGCCTTGGACGTCTCGCAGGAACTGACGGCGATCTGCGTCATCGACGACGGCGGAGCACTCCTGGCGGAGGGCAAGGTCGGTACCTGCCCGGATGCGATCGCGACTTGGCTCGGACGCTGGACAGGGGCCCTCGAGAAGGTGGGCATGGAGACCGGCCCGCTGGCGGTCTGGCTCTGGAACACGCTGACCGCGAAGGGGCTGCCGGTCGTCTGCCTCGACGCCCGCCACGCCAGCGCGGCGCTGAAGATGATGCCCAACAAGACCGACCGTCACGACGCGCGCGGCCTCGCGCAGATCGTGCGCACCGGCTGGTACAAGGCGGTGCGGATCAAGAGCCACGAGGCCTACGTCGCGCGGGCGCTGCTGACCGCCCGCGACGCGCTGGTCGCCATCCGTGTCCGGCTCGAGAACGAGGTGCGGGGCCTGCTGAAGACCTTCGGTGTCCTCTTCGGCCGGCGGGTGGGCGGCTTCATGCGGCGCGCCGAGGAAATCATCGCCGGCGAGCTCGCCGTCGCACCGGAGCTGCGCCCGATCTTCGAGGCGCTGGTCGCAGCGCGGTGCGCCATCCTGCAACGGATCCGGGCGCTGGACGCCGAGGTGCGCGCCGCGGCGCGCCGCAGTCGCACGGTCCGGCTGTTCATGAGCGCGCCGGGCGTCGGCCCGATCACCGCGCTCGCGGTCGCCGCCGCCTTCGACGATGCCGAGCGCTTCCGCAGCTCGGCGAGCGCCGGCGCCTATCTCGGGCTGACGCCGCGGCGCTACGAGTCCGGCGAGATCAGTCGCAACGGCCGCATCTCGAAGCGCGGCGACAGGATGACCCGAACTCATCTCTACGAGGCCGCCAACGCCATCATGACGCGCAAGCTCGGCGCATCCCACCTACGCGACTGGGCCCTCGCGATCGCCGAGCGCACCGGGCCGCGAAAGGCCAAGGTCGCCCTGGCGCGCAAGCTGGCGGTGATCCTGCACGCCATGTGGCGCACCGACACCCCGTTCCGCGACGCGGCGGCCGCATAAGCACAGTCGACGACCGGCCCGCGACCGCACGGACCGGGATGCGTCCTGCCGGGACGCAGGGCGAGGACGAGATCGCTCCCCCGCATGCGGGCCTTCGACCGCGCACACCACTTCGATCCGTCCGGACCTGAACGCCAACATGCGGCGCTCGCGCAGCGACCGCGGAGAGAACCCCAGAGCCCGGCCAGACCTTCCCCGCCGACGCGGACGCTCCGAGCGAAAACCCCGCTCATGATCACAGGTGGGCGCGCTTGCGCCGCCTGAAAGCGCCGCGCGCCCACCGTCCCAGAATCCGAAGCGGAGCTTGACAAGCCCGATTAGAGAACGTCCGGGGACACGATCACACAGGCTGTCTCATGTGCCCGGCACGTCACGGATACCTTCGCGGCAGCCCCAGTCGTGCTGAAACGAAACACGGGAAAGTTCGCTCGTCGGTCATCAACGGGGGGAGGCAACCGCAGCGCCCTACGGATCGGCAGCTTGCGTCAGCATACCACTTTCGATTAGCCACACTGCTTCCGGATACAGAAAATTCTCCTAATTTCGGTTTGACCCCCGTGACGAACTCCCGGCCAATGCACGTGGGAGTGCAGGGGGGGTGGGGGCCCGCCCTTTAGTTTGTTGGGAGAGTGCGACGCCCCGCCGTTGCACTTGGTGGCGGGGATCTTTTCCGATGAACAAGATCGTTGA
>DASURT010000170.1:0-2182 GCA_036375515.1 Sphingomicrobium sp. | reverse complement strand
GCAAGGTCGTCGCCGCCGCCGTCATCGCCGCTTCCGCCGCAACCTCGGCCTGCGGGCATTCCCGCGACGAAAATCCGGGACCAGTGGTTTCGCGCGCCTATCAGGTCGGCGATTTCGACCGGGTTGAGGTGGCCGGCCCGTTCGACGTGAAAATCCATACCGGCGCCGCGCCGTCGGTCCAGGCCAAGGGCAGCGAGAAGCTGATCGAACGCCTCGTCGTCGAAGTCCGGGACGGCAAGCTGCTGATCCATCCCAAGGAGCGGCACGGCTGGTTCGGCTCCTGGAGCTCGGTCCACGGCAAGGGTGAACTCGCGGTGACCGTTCCGTCCCTCCGCGCCGCGACGCTCGCCGGTTCGGGCGGGATCGACATCGACAAGGTGCAGGGCGACAGCTTCGAGGGCCAGATCGCGGGCTCCGGCGACCTCAGGGTCCAGGCCGTCGATGTCGGCAGCCTGAAGCTCGGAATCGCGGGATCGGGCGGCGCCCACGCCAGCTCCGGCAAGGCGAAGAGCGCCGAATATGAGATCGCGGGCTCCGGCGGCGTCGACGGCGCCGCGATCACCGTCGACAGCCTCAAGGTTTCGATCGCCGGATCGGGCAACGTCAAGGCGCGCGCGACCGGGAGGGCCGATGTCGACATCATGGGATCGGGCGACGTCGAGGTGACGGGCGGCGCCAAATGCTCGGTCAGCAAGGCGGGATCGGGCGACGTCCGCTGTTCCTGAGGACCGGCCCTTAAACTGTCCTTAACCATGGGCGGGAGAAGGTTCGCGCCATGCGAACCTTGCTTATCGCGCTGACCGCCCTGCTGGCGACATGGCCGCTGCCGAGCGACGCGGCGACCCGCAACTTTGGCGTCAACGGCTTCGACCGGATTCGGATCGACGGGCCGTACAAGGTCAGCCTGGCCACCGGAGTGGCGCCGTTCGCCACCGCCTCCGGCTCGCCGCAGGCGATCGACGGGGTCGCGATCGAGGTCCAGGGGCGCACTCTCATCGTCCGTTCCAACCGCTCCTCCTGGGGCGGCTATCCGGGCCGGGATTCGGGTCCGGTCGAGATCAGCATCGGCACGCATGAACTGACCGCCGCCTGGCTCAACGGCGCGGGCAGCCTTCAGATCGACAAGATCGAGGGCCTGTCGTTCGACGTGTCGGTGCAGGGCTCGGGCGCGCTTTCGATCGCTGCGGCGGACGTCGACCAGCTTCGCGTGGCAATGGCCGGAGCCGGGAGCGCGACGCTGGCCGGGCGCGCGGGCAAGTTGACCGCGGTCGTGCGCGGCATTTCAAGCCTCGACGCGGGGCGGCTCGTCGCGAAGGATGCGACGATCGGCGCCCAGGGCCCCGCGACCATCGCCGCAAATGTCACCAATGAAGCCTCGATCGACGGCTCGGGAGTCGCGACGATCACGCTCGGCGGAAATCCCGCCTGCACCACGAAGTTGGTCGGATCGTCCAGCGTCAGCGGCTGCCGGGCATCCGGATCGGGTTACTGAAGCGAAGCGCGAGCTTCCACGCCCGACAGGAAATTCCACAGCGCGCCGGCAAGCTCCTCTCCGGCCGCGACGGCTTCCGCCCTTTGAGCTTGGGGAAGGCGATCGAGCAGGGCGCGACAGACCGAGCTATGCTCGACGTCGGCGCTCTCATGCACCCGGAAGAAGCGCAGCGTCGGCTCGTCCTCGATCCCGTAGCGGTCGATCAGGCCCTCGATCTTCGCTTTCGCCACCCCCGGGAACTGGCTCTCGTAGGCGTAGAGCGCTCCGAGGCCCGAGGCATAGGAGCGGCGCGACAGCCTCCGGAACGTGTCGATCAGCGCCCGCGTTTCGGGGTTCAGCACCTGCGCGCGGACGCCGTCCTCGCTCTCGCCAAGGCCGCAGGCGAACATCAGCCACAAAGTCGCATGGTCCTGCTTGCCCGCTTCGATCCCCTCTTCCTCGGCGAGGTTTTCAGCCAGCATCCGCCGCCCGTCGCGGTCCGGGCAGGCGCTGTGCACGGCGCTGACGGCGCGCGGGAACGTCTCGACATGGTGGAAATATTGCCGGGCATAGGCGCGCAGGTCGTCGAGGCTGAGCCGCCCGTCGGTCCACGCCTGGTAGAAGGGATGGCTGAGCATCGCCCGGTCCGAAACTTTCGAATCGATCGCCTGGGAAACCGACGGTCCAGTCATTCGAGCGCCTCCTTCTTCG
>DASURT010000169.1:0-8624 GCA_036375515.1 Sphingomicrobium sp. | reverse complement strand
GATGATCGGCGCTCCGAACAAAGTCGCATATTGGCCGACTTGCCTGGGTCCGTCGTTTGCCGGATCGATGGTCACGAAGAGGATGTTGAGCGCCGCGTCGCTCGCCCCCTCGCGCCTTAGCTTGACCAGCCGCGCCAGAGTAGTCGGGCAAACGTCGCCGCAGCGGGTGAAGCCGAAGAAGATCGCATAGGGCTTCCCTTCGAGGCGCCGGCTCGTGAACGGCTTTCCGTCCGCGCCGACGAGCGTGAAGGGCCCGCCGAAACCGGCGTTGGCGGTCGTAGTGTGTGACTCTGGCGCATGGACCTGAGCGCGGGGGATCAGCAGCAGCGCGGCGGCGCCGAGGATCGCGGCCGCGACCAGCGCCCAGAGGAGGATTCGCACTTGCTTCATCGGCACTTGCGCAAGCGTCAATCGCGGGGCCAGTCAAGGGCGGGCAAGGAAAAAGGCGCCCCGCACAAGCGGAGCGCCCATTCCATTTCCGGCAGGAAGGATCAGAAGTCGTAGCTCACGCCGACCTTGAGACGCCACACCGAGGACGACACGTTGATGAAGTTGTCGTTCTCGAAGTCCGCCACGCCGTTGAAGCTGGTGAGCACGTAGCGACCCTGGGCATCCACCGGCGTGGACGCGACTCCGGCCACGTCCTGAAGCCCCGCGAACTGGCGCCTGCGCTGGATGTTCCAGCTGCTCTTTAAAAGGTTCAGGAAGTTGTCGACCGTCGCGAACACCTTGATCACGTCGTCCTTGCGGCCGAGCCAGCGGCCCGGGCCGGGGAATTCCTGCGAGAAGCTGACGTCCATGTCATAGTACCAGTCGTTGGTGCAGGAGTTCCGGGCGATCGTCCGGCCGGCGTATTTCCTCGCGCAAGGCAGTCCGTGGAGGAAGTCGACAAGCGACTGCAGCTGAGCCGCCGAGATCGTCGAGCTCGGCGAGATGTTGGGATCGTCGATTCCGGTCGGCACGTAGAGCAAGGCGTTGTTGCTTCCCGAGGCCGAGTCATTGAACCGGCCGCTGCTTCCGAACGTCAGGCTGTACGGACGGCCCGCGCGCGCCACGAACGTGAAGCCGAGGCGCGTGTCGTGCTTCGGAATGAACTGCTCCGCCCACGATCCGGAAACCGTGAAATTGTGCCGGCTGGCGAAGAAGCCGCGCGAAACGGCCGGGTCCTGACGGTCGAACGCCGCCGTCTGGTCGTAGTTCGAGCCGGCCGTCGAATTGTACATGTTGCGGCGGTCGTGGGCGTCGGTGAACGCGTAGCCGACGCTGAAATAGGAGCGCCCGCCCGACGTGAACACGCCGCCGCGGAAGTTCTTCGATAGGAAGATCGAAGCGACCTTCGTCGTATATCCGCCGGCATTCGTCAGAAGCAGCTCGTCTTCCCGAGCCGAGGTGAAGCAGGCGTTTGTCACCCCCTCGTAGATCGGCGTCGGAGCGATATCCACGAGCCGCGCTCCGCACAGAAGCGGGTCGATGGTGCGATAGATCGGGCGTCCGTCGATCGTGAAGCCGTTGAGGCCGAGACGCGGGTCCGGGACCTGCGACAAATCGACCATCGTGAACGGATTGCGGAAGCGGCTGTAGATGAAATCGACGTTCATGCGCCAGTCGCTGAAAAAGCCGGTCGGCGCGAAATTGATCGCGGTCTGCACCCCGAGGTTGGCGCGGATCACCGTCGGCAGCTTGATGTTCGGGTCGACCGCCTGGACGAAGCCCTGACCCGCTGCCGCCGTGGCCGAAGCGGCGTTGACCACGCACTGCGGGAAGCCGGTGAAATTGCCGCCGCCATCGACGACGTCGATCTGCCCTGCCGGGCAGCCCGCGGCCTGGCTGGTGCCAAGCGCGAGGTTCTGGCCGTTGTTCTGGAAGCCGTTGGCGAACCAGACCAGCGGGTCGCCGCCCGAGAACAGGCCCACGCCCGCGCGCAACTGCGTGTTCGAGAACAGCAGGAAGTCGCTGGCGTCGTAGGTGAGGGCGATTCTCGGCAGAACGATCGGGTCGAGATCGTTGAAGCCCGTATTGTTCGTGATTCCGTAGCGTCGGAAATAGTTCGGATTGAAGGCCGGACGGCCGCCGCTGAAGATGTCCACGCGGACGCCCAGAACGGCGCTCAGCCGGTCGTTGATTCGCCAGTCATCCTGGACGAACGGCGAAACGATCGTCCGCTTGAACCTTGCGGCGGCGGTCAGCGGATTGCCCGTCGGCGTCGCATTGATGAACGCGCCTTCGGTCGACCCCGGCACGATGTTGTCCGGGAAGGTGCTGGTGTTGTTGTTTCCCGTGCCGGGCGACAGGAGACCGGCCTGCAAATCGGCGACGTTGCGGAAGATCAGACTACCCGTCGCGTTGTTGATGAACAGGTTGTTGAGCTTCGCGTGATTGACGTCGAAGCCGAGCTTGATGCGGTGCGCTCCGGCGTCATAATTGGCGACGGCGCGGACCTGGTACAGCTTCGACTTCAGGTCGTTGGCCGAACGGTTCGCGCCCGGGCCGGCCTGGACGACGCCGTCGGGAATCGCCTGGCTGGAAGGGCTCGATCCAAGCGGCGGGTTGTCGACGCCGACGAGGATGCGCGGGATCGGATTTTCGGACTGCGCCTCGCCGCCGCCGACCGGGTCCTGGACGTCCTGGATGTCGGAATAGGAGCCGCGAAGCTCGGTCGAGAGACGGTCGTTCCAGTTCGAATAGAGGCGCGCGGAATAATAACTGGATTTCGTGCCGCTGACGTAGAAGGAGTTGAGGCCCGTGACCTGCGGGCTCGAGCCGGTGAAGAAGTCGTCCGACCGGATCGTCGACTCCCTCAGCCGCTGGTAGGTCGTCTCGAGTCGATGGTCGTCGTTGATCTGCCAGTCGACGCGACCGAACAGCCGCTTGTTCTCGAACGGCCGGACGTGGACCAGCGGTCCCGGATCGATGCCGTAGGTGTTCCGGAGCACATCGGCGATCGCGTTGAACTGATCGACGCTGATGCCGGGAATCGGGTTGGCGAAATCGCCGCCCGTCGGGCCCTCGTCCTGGGCGAGGCCGCCCTTGCGGTTTTCATAGGCGCCGAAGACGAACAGCCGATCCTTGATGATCGGTCCGCCGACCGAAACGCCCCAATTCTTGTCGTCGTCGACACCGCCGACCGTGCGGCCGGGCAGCTTGTCGCCGCGCCAGTCCTTGTCGCCGAATTCGTAGAAGGCGCTGCCGTGGAGCGTGTTCGTGCCCGATTTGGTGACGACGTTGATCGCGCACCCGGTGAAGTTGCCATATTCGACGTCGTAGGGCGCGAACTGGACCTGGGTCTCGCGCACGGCATCGTACGGAACGGGGGTCGAGCTGCGCGACGAGAAGCCGGTGTCGTTGAGGCCGTAGATGTCGCCCTGCGGGATTCCGTCGACCGTGAAGCTGTTGCCGCGATCGTTGCCGCCAAGACAGGAGATGCGGTCGACGCCCGACCCGCCGGTCGCGGTGTCCTCGCGATCGAGGCTGACGCGCGGGTCGATGCGGATGATGTCGCGGACGTCGCGATTGTAGGATGGCGCGGTTTCCATGACTTGCGTCGAGAAGGAGGTGCCCGGACCGATCTCGAGCTGGGTCACCTTCGCCCGCGCGGCGGTGATGACGATGGTTTCCGCCGTGATCTCGGCGGCGACCGGCGACAGCGAGAAGGTGAGCTGCGTCGCGCCCTGGAGCGTGGTCTGGATGCCCTCAACCGTCTGGCCCTGGTAGTTCGCGGCCGTCGCGGTGACGGTGTAGGGACCGCCCGTCGGCAGCCCGGACGCCGTGAACAGGCCCTTTGAATCGGTCCTGATCTCGGTCGTTGCGCCGGTGCGGGTGTCGACAATCAGGACCACGGCGTTGGGCAAGGCCGCGCCCGACTGATTGGTCACCTGCCCGGTAATGGCCGTGGTGATTTGCTGGGCATGGGACGGGACCGCCGTCATGACGGTCGCTGCGATGGGCGCGCCAATGAACGCGCAAGTACGGAACAGGAAACCCTTTTTCACGGAATCAACCCCCCGGCTGAAGCATCGAAATTGACGGGATGCCGGGCGGCTATAGCCGCGGAAAGACACTTCCGTGACAGCGGTTTAACGGACTCGAGCGAATCCGATTCACCGTTGCTTTTTGAACACGCTTCCCTGGTCCCCGGCCCCCCGCGACTCGCCCAGGAATCAGCACGTATCGGAGAGTCAATCAAGCGGCGGAAGAATCTCGACGCGCCGAATCGATCGCGCGTCCGATTCCCACGAACGCATAGACGAGCGGCGGCACGAGAACCGCGGACAGGACGACCTTGGCGAGCATCTGGCCGGCGATCAGCTCGGCGATCGGGAAGACTCCGTAAAAGGCGACGGTGATGAAGATCAGCGTATCGACGATCTGGCTCAGGACGCCCGCCGCCGCCGCCCGCAGCCACAAGAGCCGCGCGCCCTCCTTCGCCTTCAAGCGACTGAAGATCGTGACGTTGAGGAAGGTCGAAACTCCGTAGGCGAGGATGCCGCCGAGCCAGATTCGCGGCGTCCCGCCCATGATCGTGTCGAACGACGACAGCCGCTGCGGGTCCATGTCCGGCGACGCCGGGAGCTGGAGCACGAACAAGCTGAGGAACAGCGACACGAGCAGCGGAACGAATCCGAGCAGAACCAGCCGGTTCGCGGTCGACCGGCCATGGAGCTCGGCGACCGCGCTGGAGGTCACGACGAGAAGCAGGAAGGCGAAGATGCCCGCTTCGACCGCGAGCGGGCCCAGAGCGACCTGTTTGTTGCCGAGCACCCCGGCGATGCACACCATGCCGCCGTAAAAGATCGAGAGGGCGAACAGGGATTGCGGGATGGCGGGCGTCTGCGTCTGACCGTTCATTGGCGAAGGCTAGCGGCTCCGCCGTCGCGCGCAAGCCGCCGTTGACCGCAATCGCCGGGCGCGGCTACGCGCAGCGGCCGTGACTCCTCCCCGGCTCGATGTGCTTGCGATCGGCGATGCGATCGTCGACGTGATCGCCACCACCGACGACGAGTTCTTGCGCGCGCGCGGGATCCCCAAGGGCGGCATGCAGCTGCTGACGACCGGAGAGGCCGACGAGCTCTATGCGGCGATGGGGCCCGCGCGCGAGATGAGCGGCGGCTCGGCCGCGAACAGCATGGCCGGAATCGCCGCGCTCGGGGGACGTGCGGGCTTCGTCGGCCAGATCGCCGACGACCAGCTCGGGGCGATCTTCGCGCACGACATGCATGCGCTGGGAGTCCATTTTTCGACGCCGCCGATTCCCGGCCCGCCGCCGACCGGCCGCTGCCTGATCCTCGTCACCCCCGACGCGCAGCGGACGATGAACACCTGTCCTGGCGCGAGTTACGAGCTGACGCCGGCCGCGCTCGACGCGGAGCTCGTCCGCTCGGCGTCGATCACCTTTCTCGAAGGCTATTTGTGGGGGCCGGAACGGCCGCGCGCGGCGATGCTCGAAGCGGCCCGGATCGCCCATTCGGCCGGCCGGACGGTGGCCTTCACCCTGTCCGAGAGCCTGTGCCTCGGCAACCGGCGCGAGGGCGTGATGGGGATGATCGACGCGGGTCATGTCGACATCCTGTTCGGCAATGAGCACGAGATGCGGCACCTGACCGGCTGCGGCGCGCTGCAGGAGTGCCTCGACGCGCTTTCGCCCAAGGTGACGACGCTGGTCGTCACCCGCGGCGCCGAAGGAGCCGTCGCGGTCGAGGGCGGCTTTCGCGCGGAGGTTTCCGCGGCTCCGGTCGCCAAGGTCGTCGACACGACCGGCGCGGGCGACCTGTTCGCCGCGGGATTCGTCGTGGCGCGCTGCCGCGGGCGCGACCTTAAGGCCTGCCTCGGCGCCGGATCGCTTGCGGCCGCGGAGATCATTTCGCACTTCGGAGCGCGGCCCGAGCGCGACCTCAAGAAGGTCGTGAACCTGTGAAAAACCTCAAGAGTCTCGCCGTATATTGCGGCTCCGCGTCCGGCGCCGGGCCGGTGTTCGCCGAGGTCGCGCACTCGACTGCCCAAATCATGGTCGAGCGCGCGGTCGACCTCGTCTATGGCGGCGGACGACTTGGCTGCATGGGGATCATCGCGGACGCGGTTCTCGAACTCGGCGGCCGGGTGTACGGCGTGATCCCGCAGGCGTTGGTCGATGTCGAAGTCGCGCACCCTGGCGTCACCGAGCTCCACACGGTTACCACCATGCACGAGCGCAAGGCGAAGATGACCGATCTCGCCGACGCGTTCCTCGCGCTTCCCGGCGGCGTCGGGACGCTCGACGAACTGTTCGAGGCGTGGAGCTGGAACGCGCTCGGCTATCACAAGAAGCCGCTCTGCCTCTTGAACGTCGACGGCTTCTGGGACGGACTGATCACCTTCATCGACCATGCGACGACGAGCGGCTTCCTGTCCGGGCGCCGGCGCGAGCAATTGCTCGTCGCAACCAGCCCCGAGGAAGCACTGGACCTACTGGACGAAGCCGCCGCAGCCGCTACGCAGGGGATGGTCTGGTAAGGCGTCGAATCCGGTCCTTGGGGAGGGGCTTTTCAAGTGAACAGCAAGCTGCTCGGCATCGCCGGGATCGCCGTCATTCTCGGAATCGCGTTCGTTCTGTCGGCGAATCGCAAGGCGATCCGCCCGCGCGTGGTGGGCGCCGCCTTCGCTCTCCAGGCGCTGATCGCCTGGCTGGTGCTCTGGACCAGCTGGGGCAGGGCCGCGATCCAGTGGCTCTCCTTCGGCGTTGCCAACCTGCTTGGCTATGCCGGCAAGGGCACCGAATTCCTGTTCGGGCCGTCCGACAGGAATCCGCTCGCGAACACCTTCGTGATCGCCGCTCTGCCGGTGATCATCTTCTTCGCGAGCCTGGTTGCGATCCTCTATTATCTCGGGATCATGCAGCGGATCGTCCGCTGGATCGGCGGAGGGATCGGCTGGATTACCGGAATCAGCCGGGTCGAATCGCTGTCGGCCGCCGCGAACATCTTCGTCGGCCAGTCCGAATCGCCGCTCGTCGTCCGGCCTTATCTAGCGGCGCTTCCGCCTTCGCGGCTGTTCACTGTGATGTGCGTCGGAATGGCGGGCGTCGCCGGGACCATCCTCGCGGCCTACGCGAGCCTGCTCGGCGAGCGCTACCTGCCCTTCCTCCTTGCGGCGGCATTCATGTCCGCTCCTGGCGGAATCCTGATGGCCAAGATGATCATGCCCGACGATCCCGCGGACACCGGCAAGCTGGAGGACCAGAAGATCGATGTCGCGGAAACGTTCGAGGAAGGCGTCAGGCCGGCGAACATCATCATGGCCGCGGCGCAGGGCGCCCAGACGGGCGTCAAGCTTGCCGTCGCGGTCGGTGCGATGGTGCTCGCGTTCGTTGCGCTGGTCGCGCTCGCCAACGGCCTGCTCGGCGGGTTCGGCAACCTGGTCGGAATTCCCGGCCTCAGCTTCCAGCGGCTGGTCGGCTATCTGTTCGCCCCGGTCATGTTCCTGATCGGCGTTCCGTGGACCGAGGCGCTGACCGCCGGCGGCCTGTTCGGGACCAAGCTGGTGCTGAACGAATTCGTCGCCTTCATCGACCTGGGTCAAATGGGTCCGGCGGTGCTCAGCGAACGCAGCCGGGCGATCGTTACCTTTGCCCTGTGCGGCTTCGCCAATTTCAGCTCGATCGCGATCCAGATGGCGGTGACGGGCGGACTCGCGCCCAACCAGCGGCCGGTGATCGCGCGCCTCGGAATCCGCGCGTTGCTGGCGGGCTCGCTCGCCAATCTGATGAGCGCCGCGCTGGCCTCGCTGATGTTGCCCTGACCGTCACCCTGAACTCGTTTCAGGGTCCATTTTTGTGAATGCTGAAGCGGTCTCCGAAAATGGATGCTGAAACAAGTTCAGCATGACGACCTAACTACAATGACTTAAGAGACCGCCATGGCAACGATCACCGCGGACCACGTCGCATCCGTATCGCTGAAGGACGCCGAACGGGACCCGAACGGCTTCGCGAAGATGCTGGGCAAGAGCTTCGAGGAATATGGCTTCGCGATCATCGCCGATCACGGCATTCCCGACGCGTTGATCCACAACGCCGAGGAGAAGGCGAAGGCCTTCTTCGCGCTCCCCGACGAGGCGAAGCGCGCATATTTCATCGAGGGTGGCGGCGGGCAGCGCGGCTACACGCCGTTCGGGGTCGAGACCGCCAAGGGCGCGACGGCGCATGACCTCAAGGAATTCTGGCACGTCGGTCGGGACTTGCCGCCCGGTCACCCCTTCCGCGGTCACATGCCCGACAATGTCTGGCCCGCGGAGGTCGACAGCTTCGAGGCGACGTTCAGCGAACTCTACGCGGCGTTCGAACGAGCCGGGCTCAAGATCCTCAAGGCGATCGCGCGCTTCTTGAAGATCGACGAGGATTATTTCATCGACACCGTCCGGGACGGCAATTCGGTGATGCGCCTGCTCCACTATCCGCCGATCGAGGGCGAGCCCGGCGGCAACGTTCGCGCCGGAGCCCACGAGGACATCAACACGATCACGCTTCTGCTGGGCGCGGAGGAGGCCGGCCTGGAGCTATTGACCAGGGACGGGCGCTGGATCCCGGTCGCGCCGAAACCGGGCGAGCTGGTGGTCAATATCGGCGACATGCTGCAGCGGCTGACCAATGGCGT
>DASURT010000168.1:0-2055 GCA_036375515.1 Sphingomicrobium sp. | reverse complement strand
ATTCCCAGGACATGCTGAGCGAGCACGTCGAGCGCCCCGGGTCGGAACAGCTCGGGATCGAGCTCACCGTCGCCGATCGCGTCGAGCGCGGCGCGGCCTTCGAGATATTCGAAGCGGTTGCCAGGAACGAGGACGCCCTTGCTCGGTTCGTCGAGCCGATGGTTGGCGCGGCCGATCCGCTGGAGCAGCCGCGAGCTTCCCTTGGGCGCGCCCATCTGCACGACGAGGTCGACGTCGCCCCAGTCGATCCCGAGATCGAGGCTCGCGGTCGCGACGAGGCCGCGCAGCTTGCCCGCGGCCATCGCCGCCTCGACCTTGCGCCGCGCCTCGACCGACAGACTGCCATGGTGGATGCCGATCGGCAGGCCAGCCACGTTCTCGTCCCACAGTTTCTGGAAGATCAACTCGGCGAGGCCGCGCGTGTTGCAGAAGACGAGCGTCGTCTTGTGCCGCTCGATCAGGCGCATCACTTCGGCGACCGCATGGTACCCCGAATGTCCGGCCCACGGGATGCGGTTCTCGGGGATGAGGATCGAGAGGTCCGGCTCGGCGCCGGGGTCGCCGGTGACGAGGTCGACTTGGCTCATGTCGGCGTCGGGCGCGAGCCAGCTACGATAGGCGTCGGGGTCGCTGATCGTCGCCGACAGCCCGACCCGGCGAAGGCCTGGCGCGAGCGTTTGCAGACGGGACATGGACAGCGAGAGAAGGTCACCGCGCTTCTCCTTGGCGAAGCCGTGAAGCTCGTCGACCACGATGGTCTTCAGCCCCGCGAACATCTGCGGCGAATCCGGGTAGCTCAGCAGCAGGCTCAGCGATTCGGGCGTGGTCAGCAGCATGTGCGGCGGCTTCACCCGCTGGCGCGCCTTGCGGTCGGAGGGCGTATCGCCGGTGCGCGTTTCGACCCGGATCGGCAACCCCATCTCCTCGATCGGACCGATGAGGTTGCGCTGAACATCGACCGCGAGCGCTTTCAGCGGCGAGACGTAGAGCGTGTGGAGGCCTTCGGTTGGGCTCTCAGCCAGTTCGCAGATCGTCGGAAGGAAACCCGCGAGCGTCTTGCCCGCGCCCGTCGCGGCGACCAGCAGCGCGCTGCGCCCGGCCCGCGCCAGCCCCAGCATTTCGAGCTGGTGCCGGCGTGGCGCCCACCCCCGGGATCGGAACCAGCCGCTGACGACCGGCGGAAGCGAGCTATTCTTCAGCTTTGTCGGTCCCCTCGCGCCGGCGCCGCTCTTCCTCCCGGTAGAGCTCGCGCGTCGCCTGTTCGGTACGCCCCGTCTTTCCCGTGGAGCCCCGCCGCATCACCAACCAGATCAGCACGATCAGCAGGATGACCGGGCCGATGATGGTGATGATCCAGAATTGCGCCTCTTCCATCCGCGTCCTCCCGTTCCGGGAACTCCCGGCATAATCGCCTATATAGCTCGCAATGGCCCGGCTAGGTTCCTGGATCAAAGCGCAGCCCGAGGGGATCTACGTCCAGCCCGCGGAGGCGTGGATCGATCCCTCGCGGCCGAAACCGCGCGCGCTCGTCACCCACGGCCATGGCGACCACGCGCGCGGCGGGCATGGCGCGGTGCTCGCGACGCAAGAGACGCTGGCGATCATGGAGGTGCGCTGCGGCCCGCAGAACGGGCAGGCGCTCGCCTATGACGAGACGATCCGCGTCGGCGAGGTCGACGTGCGGTTCGTCCCCGCCGGCCACGTGCTCGGCAGCGCGCAGATCGTGCTCGAACACGTCACATCCCTTGGGGCGGAGCGGATCGTCGTCTCGGGCGACTACAAGCGCCGTCCCGACCCGACTTGCGCCGGCTTCGTGCCGGTCCAGTGCGACATCTTCATCACCGAGGCGACCTTCGGCCTGCCGGTGTTCCGCCATCCCGACACGGGGAGCGAGATCGACCGGCTGCTCCACCGGCTCCACTCGGACCCGAGCCGCTGCGTCCTCGTGGGCGCCTATGCGCTGGGCAAGGCGCAAAGGGTGATCGCCGAGCTTCGGCGGCGCGGGCACCATGACCCGATCTATGTCCACGGCGCGATCGAGCGGCTGAACCAGCT
>DASURT010000167.1:0-3077 GCA_036375515.1 Sphingomicrobium sp. | reverse complement strand
ATCGCCTCGTCCGGTTCCGGATCGGGGACGAGATCATCAAGGTTGCGCTCGATGAAGTTGGTGTCGATCTCGCCGCCGCCGAATTCCGGGTGCAGCAGCGCGTTGAACAGGAAAGCGGCGTTCGTGCGCACCGGCCAGACCTCGGCCTCATCGAGGATCGCGGCGAGCGTTCCGATCGCTTCCTCGCGGTCGCCGCCGGCGGCGATCAGCTTGGCGATCATCGGGTCGTAAAAGGGCGAGATGACGTCGCCTTCCTCGACTCCGGTCTCGACGCGGCCGTCCTCGCCCAAGTCGAAGTGTTCGAGGCGCCCCACGCTCGGCAGGAAGCCCTTCGCGGGGTCCTCCGCGTAGAGCCGGGCCTCGATCGCGTGGCCGGCGATCGTCAGTTCGCTCTGCGTCTTCGGCAGCTTCTCACCCGACGCGACGCGGAGCTGCCATTCGACGAGGTCCTGGCCCGTGATCTCCTCGGTCACCGGATGCTCGACCTGCAGGCGCGTGTTCATTTCCATGAACCAGATGCGGTCGGCCTTGAGGCCATCGGACGCGTCGGCGATGAACTCGATCGTTCCCGCGCCCTCGTAGTTCACCGCCTGCGCCGCCCGCACCGCCGCGCCGCACACCGCCTCGCGCGTCGCCTCGTCCATGCCCGGCGCGGGCGCTTCCTCGATCACCTTTTGGTGGCGCCGCTGGAGCGAGCAGTCGCGCTCGAACAGGTGAACGACGTTACCGTGGCTGTCGCCGAACACCTGCACTTCGATATGGCGCGGCGAGAGAATGTATTTCTCGATGATCACCCGGTCGTCGCCGAACGCACTCGCCGCTTCGCGCTTGGCGCTCTCCAGCGCGTCCATGAAGTCGGCCGCCTTGTCGACCCGCCGCATGCCCTTGCCGCCGCCGCCCGCGACCGCCTTGATCAGCACCGGATAGCCGACCAACGCCGCTTCTTTCTTCAGCCGCTTCGGGTCCTGGTTCTCGCCGAGATAGCCGGGCGTGACCGGCACCCCCGCCTCAGCCATCAATTTCTTGGCCGCGTCCTTGAGGCCCATGGCGCGGATGCTGGCGGGCTTCGGGCCGACCCAGATCAACCCCGCGTCGATCACCGCCTGCGCGAAGTCCGCATTCTCGCTGAGGAAGCCGTAGCCCGGGTGGATCGCCTCGGCTCCCGTCGCCTTCGCCGCCTCGATGATCCGCTCGCCGACGAGGTAGCTCTCGCGCGCCGGCGACGGCCCGATATGCACCGCCTCGTCGGCCATGCGCACGTGCAACGCCTTGGCGTCGGCGTCCGAATAGACGGCGACCGTACGGATCCCTAGCCGCCGCGCCGTGCGGGTCACGCGACACGCAATCTCCCCACGATTGGCGATGAGGAGGGAGGTGATCATTCCTTTTCGTCGGTGCTCAGAACATGCGGAAAGTGCTTCCGGTCCCATTCGTCTGGCCGGAACAGGATTTTCACGGAATATACGATCACTTCTCGATCACGACGGTAAGCTTGGGTTTGAAGGGGGACGTCGATCGTCCAATTCTCATCCTGCAAGTGAACGTGATCCCACCGCTCGTCCAAGTGGTTCAGCTCTTTGACGAGAAGATCCCGCCCTTCAGGATTCAAATAGACCTGCAATTCGCCTGGCTCGCCTGTCTCGGTTTTTTCAAATGCAAAAGTGATGCGCGGCTTTGGCATGACTTACATCCTGAACACGCCGAAGCACGCGCGTTGGGGGATCGGCGCGTTCAGCGTGGCTGCGTAGGCCAGCCCCAGCACGTCGCGCGTCTGGACCGGGTCGATGATCCCGTCGTCCCATAGCCGAGCGGTCGCGTGCCAGGGGTTGCCCTCTTTCTCATATTCCTCGCGGATCGGCGTTTTGAAGGCTTCGGCCTGTTTCTCGGTCCATTTGCCGGCGTCGCGGTGGACCGTCGCGAGCACGCTCGCCGCCTGCTCGCCGCCCATCACGCTGATCCGGCTGTTGGGCCAGGTGAAAAGGAAACGCGGGCTGTAGGCGCGCCCCGCCATGCCGTAATTGCCGGCGCCGAAGCTGCCGCCGATCAGCAATGTGATCTTGGGCACCTGCGCGGTGGCGACCGCGGTGACCAGCTTCGCGCCATGCTTGGCGATGCCTTCCGCCTCATATTTGCCGCCGACCATGAAGCCCGAGATGTTCTGCAGGAACAGCAGCGGAATGCGGCGCTGGCAGGCGAGCTCGATGAAATGCGCGCCCTTGAGCGCACTCTCGCTGAACAAAACACCGTTGTTGGCGAGGATCGCCACCGGAATGCCCCAGATGTGGGCGAAGCCGCAGACGAGCGTCGAGCCGTAAAGCGGCTTGAACGGCGCGAACTCGCTCGCGTCGACGATCCGCGCGATCACCTCGTGCACGTCGTAGGGCGCGCGGACGTCCTCGGGGATGATGCCGTAAAGCTCCTCGGCGTCGTAAAGCGGCGGCCTGGGTTCCTTCAGCTCGAGCTGGGCCCCGGCCTGCGCCGGGGCGCAAGTCGAGACGATGTCGCGAACGATGGTCAGCGCGTGCTCGTCATTTTCGGCGAGATGGTCGACGACGCCGCTCTTCTTCGCATGCAGATCCCCGCCGCCCAGATCCTCGGCGCTGATCTCCTCGCCCGTCGCGGCCTTCACCAGCGGCGGGCCGGCGAGGAAGATCGTCCCCTGCTCGCGAACGATCACACTCTCGTCGCTCATCGCGGGGACGTAGGCGCCGCCGGCGGTGCAGCTGCCCATTACACAGGCGATCTGCGGGATGCCCTTGGAGATCATCTGCGCCTGATTGAAGAAGATGCGGCCGAAATGGTCGCGGTCGGGAAAAACGTCGGCCTGGTGCGGCAGGTTCGCGCCGCCGCTGTCCACCAGGTAGATGCACGGCAGCCGGTTTTGCTCCGCGATCTCCTGCGCGCGGAGGTGCTTTTTGACTGTCACCGGATAGTAGGTGCCGCCCTTCACCGTCGCGTCGTTGCAGACGATCATCACCTGCCGGCCGGACACGCGGCCGATGCCGGCGATGATCCCAGCGCCCGGCACCTCGTGATCGTAGAGGTCGAACGCCGCGAGTTGGCCGATCTCCAGAAAC
>DASURT010000166.1:0-12732 GCA_036375515.1 Sphingomicrobium sp. | reverse complement strand
GCCGCCGACATTGCAGCCGCGCTCCCGCATCTCCTCCAGCACATAGCGGTCGCCGACCTTGGTGCGGAGGAGGTCGAGCCCGGCTTCCTTGAGCCGCCGCTCGAGGCCAAGGTTGGACATGACCGTCGCGACGACGGCATTCCCCTTCAGCTCCTCCCGGCGCTGCATGCCAAGGGCAATCAGGGCCATCAGCTGGTCGCCGTCGACCAGATCGCCCTTCTCGTCGGCCACGATCAGCCGGTCGGCGTCGCCGTCGAGCGCGAGCCCGATGTCGGCCCCGCTCGCGACCACCGTTTCCCGAAGCGCCTCGGGATGGGTCGAGCCGCAGCCGTCGTTGATGTTGAGGCCGTTGGGCGAGACTCCGAGCGGAACGACCTCCGCTCCGAGCTCCCACAAGGCCTCGGGAGCGACGTGGTAGGCGGCACCGTTCGCGCAATCGACGACGACCTTCAGTCCGTCCAGCCGCAGCTGATCCGGGAAGGTGTCCTTCGCGAAATGAACGTAGCGCCCGCGGGCATCGTCGAACCTGCGCGCGCGCCCGATTTCGGCCGACTTCGCGAGCCTGGGTCCCTGCTCCATCCGCTTTTCGATCGCACTCTCGGTCTCGTCGCTGAGCTTGTACCCGTCGGGCCCGAACAATTTGATGCCGTTGTCGGCGAAGGGGTTGTGCGAGGCGGAGATCATCACGCCGAGATCGGCGCGCATCGACCGCGTCAACATGGCGACGGCGGGGGTCGGCATCGGCCCGACTAGCACCACGTCCATTCCGACGCTGGTAAATCCCGCCACGAGGGCGGATTCCATCATGTAGCCCGAAAGGCGCGTGTCCTTGCCGATGAGGACGCGGTGCCGGTGATCGCCGCGCAGGAAGTGCGCTCCCGCCGCCATTCCGACGCAGAGCGCGGTCTCGGCCGTCATCGGCTCGCTGTTGGTCAGCCCGCGGATTCCGTCCGTGCCGAAGAATTTGCGTGTCATCGTCGTCGTATTAGCCGTCATTGCGAGCGAAGCGAAGCAATCCAGTCTGGATTGCCGCGTCGCCGCTACGCGGCTCCTCGCAATGACGTTAGCCGATCCAGCGCCAGAAGCCCGCGGGCGCCGGATGCGCCCAGGTCGCCAGGAAGAACAGCAACGTCCCGCCGATCAGCGCGACCAATCCGGGGTTGGCGACGCCGCGAGCGAACGGGATGAACGCCGTTTGCGCGGTCCATTCGTGCCACCGCTCGCCCATTTGCCCGGCCTTCTTCCGGTCCTGAAGCATCGCGCCAGCAAGGGCGAGAAGCAGGATTGCGCCGTCGAGGACGAACGCCTTGGGCGTGGCGACGACCGCCGCATGCACGATCGCCCACAGCGCGAAGCTCCACATCATCGGGTGGCGCGTCACGACGAACACCCCGGTCGGCGCTCCCTTCGGTCCCGGCACGCCGGGGAAGGCCGGATTGCGAATGAACGAGCCGACCAGCAGGATCGAGGCGAGCCACATCGCCAGGCTGGCCACAAGCCACGTAACATCCTCGGGGACCCAGAGCGGCGTCTCGCGGCCGACGCGGCCATAGGCCCAGACCATCACCCCGAAGGTGATGAGAGCGACGACGACGTAAATGCCCCGGAACGGTCCCTCGCCTACGGCCTTGACCAGCGGCGCCCGAAGCGGGTGGGATAGAAGGAAATGCGTTCCGACGAACGCCAGGGCCGCAAGCGCGAGGCACGCAAGGCCGGTCAATGCCGGTACGCCTCCGGAAGATCCTGCCGCGGCAGGTAGCGGTAACGATCGAGCAGCCGCGTCTGGTGGGTTTCGAGCGGTTGCCGTACGCCGTCGATATACACCGCTTCCGCCGCGCTGGATCCCTCCAGGGGATCGCCCGACCAAATCACCACGTCGGCCCGGCGGCCGGGCGCAAGGCTCCCGAGCTCGCCGCCCATGCCGATCGCCTCCGCCGGTTTCGACGTGATCAGCGCCAGGGCCTCGCCCCAGCTTACACCCGCCGCTCCTGGAATCCGCTGCAGGGCGACGAGGTTGCCCGCGTACTGCCGTTCCTCGAAGATGTTGCGCGTGTCGCTGTCGTCGATCATCCCGATCGAGACATTGACGCCGGCCGCGCGCATCCGCCCAACGTTCGACTGGGTTGCGGCGAGCTGCTCGAACGAAGCCGGGAGGTCGTTCACGGCGGAGGCGATCACCGGAACTCCGGCCTGCGCAATCCGGTCGGCGACGGTCCAGCCCTCGCTCGCTCCGACCAGCACGATCTTCAGCGACGGGAACTCGCGCTTGAGATTGAGCACGGCGAGGATGTCGCTCGCCCGCTCGACGTGGACCAGCAGGTACTGACGGCCCTGCAAGACGGGGACCAGCGCCGCCGCGTCGAACCGGGTCAGGAGCACGTCCTCGCTGCGCCGCGCCTGCGGCCCGAGGATGCGGGATTCGTTGGGATCGCGGACGATCGGCTCCTCGGCTTCGCTCGGCACCTCGCGGCGCGCCGCCTGGATGGGCACCGCATAGCGCCGGAGCTCCGCGGCCTCGCGAAGCGCGTTGCGGAACAGCACGTGCGCCGAAGATCGCGAACCGCCGGCCTTGCCCTTGCCGGTCTCGCCGAGCTCGACGAACTGGAAGCGGCGGGCCGCCGTGATCGGGTCCATGTCGTCGCCGGTGTCGATCACCGCGCCCTGCCCCGCGAAGATGGACTTGCCGGCGACGGGCGCGACCAGCGCTCGCGTCACTCCATCGGCGCGGTTGACCGCGATCGTCGTATTGAGCGGGTTGACCGACGGAACGACGTCGATCGCGGCGCTGAACGGACCGTTCGACGTCGTGTCGTCGGAGCCGTCGGCGGAAAGGTCGACTTCGCTGAGGCCCAGCCGCGTGAATCCCGCGACGATTCCCGGAGTCACCCATTTGCCGGTCGCGTCGATCACCTGCGCCCCGGCGGGAATCCGCACGCCGGAACCCGCGGCGACGATCCGTCCGTCCCGGATCACCACGGTCCCGCCCTGGATCGGCTCGGATCCGTCGCCGGTCGCGACGATGCCGTTGGTGATGGCGACCGTCTGTGCCGCAACCGGCGCGGCTACGGCAACCAGCAACGCGGCGACGATCCGGCGGATCATTTGACGTCTCCCTCGCCCGGCTGGCCGAGCTCGAAATCGCTCACCGGACGCCGCTTCGGATCGTTGGCATCGTACATCAAGGCGCCGTCGATCCACACGCGCTCGGGCCGCGAATAATCGCTGAACGGATCGCCGTTCCACAGCACGACGTCGGCCATCTTGCCGGCGGCCAGGGTCCCGGTCTTGTCGAGGATTCCGAGCGCCTTGGCGGGATTGCGGCTGAGCCACTCCCAGGCGACGGCCTCCGACAGGTTCGGGATGCCGGCGCGGATGCCGTCGGCAAGGGCCTTGGACGCCTCCTGGTTCAGCCGCTGGATCCCGTTCGGATCGTCGGAGTGCACGATCGCGCACGCGCCCGCATTGTGGACGAGCGGGATATTCTCCTTGATCGCGTCGTAGCTTTCCATCTTGAAGCCGTACCAGTCGGCCCACATGGCCGAGCAGATGCCTTCGCGCGCGAGCAGGTCGGCGATCTTGTAGGCCTCCACCGCGTGATGGAAGGCGGCGATCTTGTAGCCGAACTCGTGGCTCATATCGATCATGTTGGCCATTTCGTCGGCGCGGTAGCAGTGGTTGTGGACCAGGATCTTGCCGTCGAGCACGCCCTCCAGCGTGTCCATGGCGAGGTCGCGCTCGGGCATGTCGCCGCCCTTGGCCTCGTATTTGTCCCACTTGCGCTTGTAGGCTTGCGCCTTGATCCAGACTCCGCGGGTGTAGGCGATGTTGCCCATCCGCGTCTGCGGCATGTTGCCCTTCGAGCCGTACACCCGCTTCGGGTTCTCGCCGCAGGCCATCTTCAGCCCATAAGGCGCGCCCGGGAACTTCATGCCCTGCGCGGTCCGCGCGGGCACGTTCTTGAGAACGACCGAGCGGCCTCCGAACAAATTGGCCGAGCCGGGGAGGATCTGGAGAGTGGTCACTCCGCCGTTGATCAAGGCTCGGCTGAAGCCCGGGTCCTGCGGCCAGACGCTGTGCTCGGCCCACACCTCCGGCCGTGCCGGCGAGGTCGCTTCATTGCCGTCGGAGAGCGATTCGACGCCCGGCGAGGGATAATCGCCGAGATGGCTGTGGACGTCGATGATCCCCGGAGTGACGAACTTGCCCGTGCCGTCGATCTCCAGCGCCCCGGCGGGGCTCGCCACCTCGGGGCCGCCGACCGCCTGGATCGCGCCGTCGGCGAAGATCAATGTGCCGTCGTCGACCCGGTTCCCCTCGCCATCGAACAGGGTGGCGTGCCGGATGACGGTCAGGACTCCGGGGTAGCGATGATAGGTCGAGGGATAGGGGTCCTCGTTGATCCGGATCGGCGGCGCCGGCCTGGGCTTGCTCTCCAGCGCCGCACAGCCGGACAAAGAAACGGCGAGCGCCAGGAGCGCCGCAACTCCCCCCCGAGCGCGCATCAGGCGCCTGCCGGGCCGGGCTTGGTTTCGCGCTCGGGATGCATTCCCGCGGCCGCCGGCTCGGCGAGCTCATCGGTGCCGGCGAGGTCGTCGTCGCGCAGGGTCGACAGATGCATCAGGCGCTTCATCAGCGGAGAGACGACGATGACGGCGACGCCAATGCCAATCGCCACCCAGCCGATGGTTGAATAGATCGACAGCGTCAGCTCCTTGCTCATCTCGCCGCTTTCACCCCCGGTCGCCTCGCCGATCTTCCCGGCGACGAAATTGCCGCCCGCCGTCGCGAAGAACCACGCGCCCATGATCAGGCTGGCCATTTGCCGGGGAGCAAGCCGATTCATGGCGCTGAGACCCACCGGCGAAAGGCAAAGCTCGCCGGTCGTGTGCAACAGGTAGATCAGGAAGATGAAGATGACCGGGGTCGGGTTGCCGATCCCGACCGACATGGCCCCCGCCACAAGCACCAGGAATCCCGCGCCCAGCTGGACCAGCCCCAGCCCGAACTTGGCGGGGGTCGATGGTTCAAGCCCGCGCCTGCCGAGCGTTGTCCACAGCCAGGCGAACAACGGCGCGAGCAGGATGATGTAGATCGGGTTGATCGACTGGAACAGCGATGCCGGCACGCCGGCCCTGTCGACATAACGGTCGGTAAACAGGTTGAGCGATCCTCCGGCCTGCTCGAACAGCCCCCAGAACACCGGCTGCAGGAGAATCAGGAAGATGATCGCGAAGATGCGGTCGCGCGCGTCGGCCTCGAGCCGGAACGCGTGGATGAGCACATAGAGGAGGAGAAGCGCGCCCATCACGAGCAGCAGCCAGCCGTAGAAGCCTTGGTGCTGGATGAGCAGCCAGATGACCCCGACACCAACGAGTCCGATCAGGTAGAGCAGCCATTCGACCCTGATCCCACCGGCGAGCGCCCGGCTGAGAAGCGAAGGATCGCTCGCCTCGCCGTGGCCCCGCAGGAGCGGCCGGAATGCGATGAAGACGATAAGGCCGAGCAGCATGCCGACGCCCGCCGCGCCGAAGCCGTAGCTCCAACCGTAGGTCTGGCCGAGGTAGCCGGCGATGATCGTGCCAATCGCCGCGCCGACGTTAATGCCCATATAGAAGATGGTGTAGGCCCCGTCGCGGCGGACATCCGTGCGCGGGTACAGCTGTCCGACGATGACCGAGATGTTCGCCTTCAGGAAGCCCGAGCCGACGATGATGAACGACAATGCCAGCCACAGGATGTTGATCGCCGGGTCGGCTTGTTTGAGCCCCGGATCCGTCACCCCCTTCATTCCTTCGAACGCCATCAGGAAGTGGCCGAAGGTCAGCAGGATCGCGCCGAACAGGACCGCCTTGCGCTGGCCGAGATATTTGTCGGCAATGTACCCGCCGAGCACCGGAGTGATGTACACCAGGCTGGTGTAGGCGCCGTAGATGAGGTTAGCCTTGCCGTCCGAGTACAGCCAGTGCTGGGTGAGATAGAGAATCAGCAGCGCTCGCATGCCGTAGTAGGAAAAGCGCTCCCACATCTCGGCGAAGAACAGGACGTAGAGCCCTTTGGGATGACCGGCGAATTCCGGTTTGCTGCTGACCGCCACGACCGAACCCGCGGCGAGAAGCGCAACGAGAAGGATCGCTGCCAGGACGACGATGAAGGCTGCAGTGTCCATGATCTACTCCCCTCGTGGCCGTCCCGGTTCGACAGCGGCGATCAAGCGCACGCACCCTAACGGCGCGTTTGACGATGTGAAGCCGATTGTTGCCCTTCGCCCGCGCGGCTATGCGCCCTGGTCGATGCTCAACGACCGTTCATCGATCCTTTCGCTGCTTGAATCTCGCCGCTCCGGGAAGCCGCGCGAACTGGTCGGCCCCGGCCCGGCACCCGACGAGCTGGAGCGGATCCTCACGATCGCCGCGCGCTCGCCGGATCACGGCAAGCTCCATCCGTGGCGCTTCGTCACCGTTGCCGACGACAAGCGCGACGCGCTCGCCGCGCTGTTTCGCGAGGCTCTGGCGATGGAAGACCCCGGCGCACCGCATGCGAGGCTCGAGAAGGCCGGCGAGTTCGCCCACTATCAGGGCCAGCTGGTGGTGCTGGTCTCCGCGCCGGTCGAAGGCCACAAGATCCCGGTCTGGGAACAGCAGCTCTCTTGCGGCGCGGCGGGCATGAACCTGGTGCTGGCCGCCCACGCGCTCGGCCATGTCGCGGGCTGGGTGACGGGCTGGTACGCTTATTCGGAGCATGTCCGCCGTGCATTCTGCGATCCCGGCGAACGGATCGGCGGCTTCATCTTCATCGGCCATCCGGCACGCGAGCTCGAGGAGCGGCCTCGCCCCGTCCTGTCCGACGTCTGGAAGCGCTGGCAACCGCCTGTGCCGTAACCTTTTTGATTGAATTACGTGCGATCCGCTGTATTATTACAGCATGACGCTTGGAACCTCTCATGAAAAGCCCGTCTATGTCCGGCTGCAGGAAACGATCGCCGACGCGATTCTCGCCGGCAAATATTCGGACGGCGACCCGCTTCCTTCGGTCCGAGCGCTCGCCGCGGAGGAGCAGGCGAACCCGTTGACCGTCGCCAAGGCCTACCAGGGTTTCCAGGACGAGGGGCTGATCGTGGTCAAGCGCGGGGTCGGCATGTTCGTCGCTCCCGGAGCGAGGGCGCGCCTCAGCGAATCCGAGCGTTCGCGCTTCCTCAAGGACGAATGGCCGCAAATCCAGGCGCGGATGAGCCGCCTCGGGATCGACCCCGCGGAGTTGATCGAGCGCGAGCGAGCCTAGGCTTCCTGCCCGCCCGAGAATTCGGTAGCCGCGTCGCATGCGGACGCGGGTCCTCCCCTTCACCGACGAATCGATCGCCGAGGCCGCGCGGCTGATCCTCGCCGGCGAGCCGGTCGCCGTCGCCACCGAGACGGTTTACGGGCTCGCCGCCGATGCGACGAATGCCAAGGCGGTCGCCCGAATCTACGAAGCCAAGGGAAGGCCGGCGTTCAACCCATTGATCGTTCACGCTATTGATATCGCCTCTGCTGAGCGGATCGGCGCGTTCGACAAGGACGCGCGAGGGCTTGCGCACGCGCACTGGCCAGGCCCGCTGACGCTCGTCGTTCCGCTCCGCGAGAGCGCCGCCATCGCTTCGATCGTGACCGCCGGTCTCCCGACCATCGGCCTTCGCGTGCCGGCGCATCCGGCGATGCGGGCCTTGCTGCGCGCGACGGGGCGTCCGCTTGCCGCTCCTTCCGCGAACGCCAGCGGCTCGATCAGCCCGACTCGGGCGGAGCATGTTGCGAAGAGCCTCGGCGGCCGGATCCCGCTGATCATCGACGCCGGGCGCACCGAGCGCGGCCTGGAATCAACCATCGTCGCGGCAACCGGCGGGCCGCTTCGACTGCTTCGGCCAGGCCCAATCCGGGTCGATGCCGAGCCGGATGCCGGCTCAAAGGTCGAGTCTCCCGGCCAGCTTGCGAGCCATTACGCGCCGTCGAAGCCCCTGCGGCTGGGCGCGACGAGCGCGCAGCCCGACGAATATTGGATCGGCTTTGGCGAGTTCGCTGGCGATTCGAGCCTCAGCCCATCCGGCGACCTGGTCGAGGCCGCGGCGCGGCTGTTCGACTTGCTGCACCAGGCGGATGAATCGGCAAGACCGAGGATCGCCGTCGCTCCGGTTCCCGACGAGGGCCTCGGCGCCGCGATCAACGACCGCTTGAGACGGGCGGCGGCCTAGGCCGTGGCGGTCGCGCTTTTGGTCCGCGCCTGAAAGCTCTTCCTCAGCTTCTGCAGCTTGGGCGGGATATGCGCCAGGCAATAGGGACTCCGTTGTCCCTCGCCCGCCCAATAATCCTGGTGATAGTCCTCGGCCGGATACCATTCGCCCTTGGGCTCGATGGCGGTGACGATCCGGTTGCCGTGATCGGGATTGTTCCGGGCGATCGCCTCGCGCGCTTTCCTCTCCTGCTCGTCATTTCGCGGGAAGATCGCCGAGCGGTATTGGGTGCCGATGTCGTTGCCCTGGCGATTGAGCTGTGTCGGGTCGTGAGTCGCGAAGAAAATGTCGAGCAGATCGTCATAGCTCAGCTGCTCATTGTCGAACGTGACCCGGATTGCCTCGGCATGGCCGGTGTCGCCGCCGCAGACCTGCTTGTAGGTCGGATTGGATACGGTACCGCCGGTATAGCCGCTCTCGACCGACTTCACCCCGATCACGTCGAGAAACACCGCCTCGGTGCACCAGAAGCACCCGCCCGCCAGAACCGCGATTTCCTCGGCCATCGTCGCTCTCCTACTATCTGCGAAAGCTCAGATAGGAGCGAACCGCCGTCATTTCGAGCGGCGGCGGTTACTTCCCGTAAGATGCCTTGAGGCTGGCGAGCTCGAGGCGCTTTCCGACCCATTCGGCGAGCTCGTCGAAATCGAGCGGCTTGTCGAAGACGATGCCTGCGCGGCGATCCGAATACCACCGGACCTCGCCCTTGATCGGTCGAAGGCTCTCGACGACCACGGCGACCTCTTTCCCGACGCAATATTCCTCGATCGGCTCGACCTTCATCCCGCCGAGCGAGATGTCGCGGACCTCCACCGTGTAATAGGTGCCGCCGACCCTCACCGACGCCTTGCAGGAGATGTTGAGCCGTGGCGGCCTCGGACGGAAGCCGTGGCGCGGCTTGCGCCCGGCCAGGAGCTCGCCGAGATCCGATTTCTGGTCGAACTTCAGTCCGACGCAATCGCCGCGGGTCCACACCACCGTCGAGGGGACCTTCTGAAGCGAAACTTCCACCGAGACCTGCTCGCCGACCTCCGGAGCGCGGCCGACAATCGCCATCAGGCCGCCGGCCGACATGTTCTTGACCTTGATCAGCTGCTCTTCGCCCGAGGCATGGGTGAGCTTGGCGAGACGGAGCATCGCCGAAACCCGTTCGTCCGCGCGCCGTTCGGTCGTCGGGCGGGGCACGTCCGTCGACAGCGAGACCGTGGTCGATTCGAACGCGGTTTCGGCCGCACCCCCGGCGTGGGATTTCCGGCGAATCAGCGATTCGAACATGCCCACCAGCGTCTCCAGTCGCGCCTGATCTGCTCCAAATTGGGACTTTATGGAGCCTATGGTTAAAAGAGTGTTTCTTGTCGTTGACCTTGCGGTCCGATGCGGCGCACTCATGGCGCCCGGGAGAGAGGAGCCGGAATGCCGCAACCGCGGTTGCTGCTGATCGACGACGAGCCCGCGCTCGCCGATTTCATCGCGAACGCCGCTTCCGGCTGCGGTTTCGACCCGATCGTCACGTCGGACGACAGCCAGTTTCGCCGCGAGTTCCTGGGCCAGCGCCCGGACATGGTCGCGCTCGACCTCGGCATGCCCGGAATGGACGGCGTGGAATTGCTCCGCTTCCTCGCGGACGAGGATTATCGTTCGCCGGTGCTGATCATCAGCGGCTTCGATCGCCGGGTGCTCGAATCCGCGTTCCGGCTCGGCGAGGCACTGGGCCTCAACATGGCCGGGCCGCTCGAAAAGCCGGTGCGGCTCGAGCAGCTGGAAACCATGCTCAACCAGTTGAAGGCCACGCTCGTGATATGACCCGGAGAGCCGAAGCGAGGCTGCTCGGCAGCTTCGAGCGCGCGCTCGAAGAGCAGCGACTTCACATGGTCTATCAGCCCAAGGTCTCGCTCCGGGACGGGCATCTTGTCCGCGTCGAGGCGCTCGTGCGCTGGGACGATCCCGAGCTTGGCGCGATCGAGCCGTCGCGGTTCGTTCCACTGGCCGAGGAGCATGGGCTGATCGACGAGCTTACCCAATGGGGCCTTCGGACGATCCTTCGCCAATGGCTGGACTGGCGCGAGGACGGCATCGATACCTGCGTCGCCTTCAACATTTCCGCGCTCAGCCTCGAGCATCTCGATTTCCCCGACCTCGTCGAGAGGATGTGCCGCGCCCTCGACGTTCCGGCCGACCGCCTCGTGCTCGAGCTCACCGAAGGCGCGACCCAGCCCTTGGTCAAGCTGATGGACACCCTGACCCGCTTCCGGATCAAGGGCATCGGCCTCGCGATCGACGATTTCGGCACCGGCTATTCCTCGCTGATGCAGCTTCGCCAGCTGCCGTTCACCGAGGTGAAGATCGACCAGGCGTTCGTCGCGGACGTCGCCCGGTCGCGCGATTGCCGGCTGATCATCCAGTCGATCACGGAGCTGGCGCACGGTCTCGGACTCACGGCCACGGCGGAAGGGGTCGAGACGGTCGAGCAGCTGCGTTTCGTGCGCGATCTCGGCTGCGACGTCGGCCAGGGGTTCCTGATCTCCCCGCCGCTCGAGCCGGACGCGATCAAGCCGTGGAAGCAGCAGTTCCGCCGCCGCTGGCCGTCGCTCCTCGCCGAAGAAAGGCTGGCGCTATGGGGCGATGTCGAATCGGATGCCCTGAGCGAGCGGTAGCTCGCTTCCGTAATTGATCGTGTTCGTCTGCCGCCGCATGTAGGCGCGCCAGGAATCGGAGCCGCTCTCGCGCCCGCCGCCCGTCTCTTTCTCGCCGCCGAACGCTCCGCCGATCTCGGCTCCCGAAGGGCCGATGTTGACGTTGGCGATGCCGCAGTCGGAGCCCGCCGCGGATAGGAATTGCTCCGCCTCCCTGAGGTCGTTGGTGAAGATCGACGAGGACAGGCCCTGAGGGACCGAGTTGTTGAGCGCGAGCGCTTCGCCGAAGTCGCGATAGCGAAGCACATAGAGGATGGGAGCGAACGTCTCCTGAAGGACCGTTCCTTCCTGCCGTCCGGCCTCGACGATCGCCGGACGAACATAGAAACCGCCGGGCACCGCATCGACCTGGCCGGCCCTGTCGCCGAGCACGCCTTGCATCGCCTCGAATGCGGCCTCGTCGATCAACGGGCCGATCAAGGTGTCGTTCTCGCGCGGGTCGCCGACTTTCGCGCTCGCGAACAGCCTCTTCAGCCGCTGGACGAGCGCATCCGCGATGCTTTCATGAACGATCAGGCGCCGCAGCGTCGTGCACCGCTGGCCCGCCGTTCCCGCCGCCGAAAAAAGGATCGCCCGCTCGGCCAGCTCCAGGTCCGCGGTGGGGCAGACAATCGTCGCATTGTTGCCGCCGAGCTCGAGCAGCACGCGACCGAAGCGCTGGGCGACGCGGGGGCCGACCGCCCGGCCCATCGCGGTCGAGCCGGTCGCCGAGACGAGCGCCACGCGCGGATCGTCGACCAGCGCCTCGCCGATGTCGCGTTCGCCCTGAACCAGCTGCAGCAATCCATCCGGCGCGTCGCCGAAGCTGTCCAGCGCCCGGCGCACCAGCGCCATCACCGCTTCGGCGCAGAGCGGGGTTTTCTCGCTCGGCTTCCAGATCACCGGATCGCCGCACACCAGCGCCAGCGCCGCGTTCCATGCCCAGACCGCAACCGGGAAGTTGAACGCGCTGATCACCAGCACCGGCCCGAGCGGATGCCATTGCTCCATCATCCGGTGGTTCGGTCGTTCGCTGGCGATGGTCAGGCCATGGAGCTGCCGCGAGAGACCGACGGCGAAGTCGCAGATGTCGATCATCTCCTGCACTTCGCCGAGGCTCTCCGCGACGATCTTGCCGTTTTCGAGCGTGATGAGGCGCGCCAGCGGCTCCTTCGCGGCGCGCAACTCCTCGCCGAGCAGCCGCACCAGCTCGCCGCGTCGCGGGGCCGGGACGGTGCGCCACCCGAGGAACGCGTCGGCCGCGCGCCCGCATGCGGCGGCCGGGTCACCGATCGACACACGCCCGATCTCGCTTCCGTCGATCGGCGAGCGGCTCGCCAGACCGCCCGAGCTGTCGATCCCGAATTGCTTCAGCCGGCCGGCGGCTTCCTCAGCAGGACTCATGCGAGCATCTCCTTCGCTTTAGCCATCGCCGCGACGCCCGCGTCGATCGTCTCGTCCTTCTTGCCGAAGCACAGGCGCACGAGATGCCGCGGTGGATCGTCCTCGGCGAAAGCGGACAGCGGCACGACCGCGACCCCTGCCCGCTCGACGGCGGCCGTGGCGAAGTCCTCGTCACTCATGTCGAGCCCCGATGCCGCGAGGTCGACGCACAGGAAATAGGTCGAGGCCGCGCCCAGCACCTCATAGCCCGCTTCACGCAGTCCGGCCGTCATCCGGTCGCGGGCGCGGGCGAAGCGCCGTCGCATCGGCTCGACCCACGCATCGCCTTCGACGAGGCCATGGGCAACCGCCGCCTGCAGGTTCGGCGCGGTCGAAAAGGTCAGGAACTGGTGGGCG
>DASURT010000165.1:0-3855 GCA_036375515.1 Sphingomicrobium sp. | reverse complement strand
CGAGGAACCCGAGCGGGTGAAGCTGATCGACGCCTCAGGTGCGCCCGAAGGTGTGACGGAGCGCCTGCTTGACGCAATCCGGGACCTCCTCCCGTGATCGTTGGCCAGGACCGGGCGGTCGAGCAGTTCGTGAGTGCCTGGGCGAGCCGAAAACTGCACCACGCGTGGCTGCTTGCGGGGCCCAGGGGCGTCGGAAAAGCGACCTTTGCACATAGCGCCGCGCGTCGGGTTCTCGCCGAAGCCGCGGGATCGCCCTTCGATCTGCCCGGTCTCGAGACGCCCGACGATCATCCCATCGTCAAGCTGGTCGAAGCCGGGAGCCATCCGGACATGCGCTGGCTGGAACGACTGGTGAACGAAAAGACCGGAAATCTCTCTCGAAACATCAACGTCGACCAGGTGCGCGCGCTCGGCGAGTTCCTGAACCTGACGCCGGCGCTCTCACCGTGGCGCGTTGCCGTCATCGACACAGTCGATGAACTGGAGTCTTCAGGCGCCAACGCGCTGCTCAAGATGCTCGAAGAGCCGCCGCCGAACACGCTGTTCTTCCTCGTCAGCCACGCGCCGGGACGGCTTCTAGCGACCATCCGCTCTCGCTGCCGCCGGCTCGAGTTCCAGACGCTGGACGATGCCGCCATGACGGCAATCCTGGAATCGCGGACCCCGGACGTGAGCGCTGCCGATCGCCAGCGGATCATCGCCATGTCTTTCGGCTCGGCGGGGAGGGCGCTCGCCTTCGCCGACCTTGGTCTCGCCAGGATCGAGGGCGCGGCGTCGGCCATTCTGCGCCAGGGCGATCCGACCAACGCCCGGCGTTCCGAGCTTGCGTCCGAGCTGGGGCGCAAGGTCGCCGCAGATCGCTATGCCGCTTTCCTGGACCTCGCGCCCTCATTGATCGCGCGAGAGGCGCGACGTCTGGAGGGAACCCGACAGGAACGCGCGCTCGACGCTTATGCCAAGGCGCGCGAGCTTGCCGCCATTGCGCCGCGCCTGTCGCTCGATCCGGCCGCGACCGTGTTCCAGATCGGCGGAATCCTCGCCGAGGTCGCCGATCCAGTGACCAGGCCCGGTCGTCCTTGACCGGACGACCTGAAGCATGCCCCCAGCATGCTCCGCCTGGCCACTTCCTTGAAGCGCTAGACGTGCCCCGCTAGGGCCGGACCGAATGTCCGAGCCCTTCTACATCACGACCGCGATCAGCTATCCGAACGGGCGGCCGCACATCGGTCATGCCTATGAGGCGATCGCGGCGGACGCGATCGCGCGCTTCCAGCGCACCCGCGGGCGCGACGTGCGCCTCGTGACCGGGACCGACGAGCACGGCCTGAAGATGGTTCAGGCGGCTCGGTCGCAAGGCCGCGACAGGCTTGAGTTTGCTGACGAGATGTCAGGGTATTTCCGTGATATGTGCGACCGCCTTAACATATCGTATGATGATTTTGTGCGCACGTCAGAACCGCGCCATCACGAGGCGAGCGTCGCGATCTGGAAGGCCATGGAAGAGGCCGGCGATCTGTATCTCGACCGCTACGAGGGCTGGTACTCGGTCCGCGACGAAGCCTTCTACGACGAGAGCGAACTGATCGCGGGCGAGGGGGGCGAGAAGCAGTCGCCGCAGGGCACGCCGGTCGAATGGACGGCCGAGGAGACCTGGTTCTTCCGCCTGAGCAAATACCAGGAGCCCCTGCTTCAGCTCTATCGCGACAATCCAGAGTTCATCCGGCCCGAAACTCGCCGCAACGAAGTCCTTCGCTTCGTCGAGGGAGGCCTCAAGGACTTGAGCGTGTCGCGCACCAGTTTCGACTGGGGCGTGCCCGTGCCCGGATCGCCGGACCATGTGATGTACGTCTGGGTCGATGCCTTGACGACCTACATGACGGGTGTCGGGTATCCCCGGCTTGACGGGGATTTCGCCCGTTATTGGCCGGCGAACGTCCATCTGATCGGCAAGGATATCGTCCGGTTCCACGCGGTCTATTGGCCGGCCTTCCTGATGTCGGCGAGGCTGCCGCTGCCGAGGCAGGTGTTCAGCCACGGCTTCCTTCTCGCCCGCGGCGAGAAGATGTCGAAGTCGATCGGCAACGTGGTCGACCCGATGCAGCTCGCCGAGCGCTTTGGCGTCGACGCTCTGCGCTATTTCCTCCTTCGCGAGGTGCCGTTCGGGCAAGACGGCAGCTACAGCAACGACGCGATCGTCAACCGCGTGAATGCAGATCTTGCGAACAGCTTCGGAAACCTTGCTCAACGCACTTTATCGATGGTTCACAAGAATTTGGGTGGCGTCCTTCCCGCTCCAGGCGAGACGGACGTCGACCGCGAATTGATCGCCCTGGTCGAAGCGGCGACCGGGAAGGAAATGCCGGAAGCCTTCGAACGCTTTGCTTTCTCGATCGGGATCGAGGCGTGGCTTCGCGCCGTCTTCGCCTGCAATGCCTATATCGACGCCCAGGCGCCCTGGGCGCTGCGCAAGACCGATCCCGATCGAATGGCGGCCGTGCTCGGGACGCTCGTCGTCGCCGTTCGCGAGCTCGCCAGGGCCATCGCGCCGGTCATTCCAATGTCCGCCGAGAAGCTCCTGACGCTGATCGCCGCGGGCGAGGGCGGGGAGCCGATCCCGCAGCCGGTTCCCTTGTTCCCGCGGCTCGAGCTCGAAGAGGAAGTCGCGTGAGGCTGATCGACAGCCATTGCCACCTCAATTACGAAGGCTTGCGAGAGCGCCAGGAAGAAGTCCTTGAAAATGCACGAGAACGCGGCGTTCAGGGTTTCCTCAATATCTCGACGCGCCAGAAGGAGTGGGGTGACGTCATCGCCGTCGCCGAACGCCACAATGACGTCTGGGCGAGCGTCGGTGTCCATCCGCACGAAGCCGACGCCCATCCGGACCTCGGCGCGGCGGCTCTCACCGAGGGAACGAAGCACCCGCGGGTGATCGCGATCGGCGAGTGCGGGCTCGATTATTATTACGACAAGTCCGACCGCGCGGCCCAGCGCGAGCGCTTCGAGGCGCATATCGAGGCGGCGCGGCAGACCGGGCTTCCCTTGATCGTCCACACGCGCGACGCGGAGGAGGACACGGCCGAGATCCTCGGGCGAGCGGTCAAGGAAGGGGGTGTCACGGGCGTGCTCCACTGCTTCACCGGCTCGGCAGAGCTCGCGACGAAGGCGCTCGACCTCGGCTTTTTCATCTCCCTGTCGGGGATCGTCACCTTCAAGAACGCCCAGGACCTGCAGCAGACCGCGCGCAAGGTCCCGCTCGAATCCCTGCTGGTGGAGACCGACGCGCCGTTCCTCGCTCCGGTCCCGCACCGCGGAAAAAAATGCGAGCCTGCGTTCGTTGCCGACACCGCGGCTTTCGTCGCGGAACTTCGAGGCGAGGGTCCCGAGGAACTCGGCGAGGCAACGACCGCCAATTTCTTCAAGCTTTTCAACAAGGCAGCATGAGGGTCCGAGTTCTCGGCTGCGGGACTTCGACCGGCGTGCCCAAGATCGGCAATCACTGGGGTGAGTGCGACCCGAACGAGCCGCGCAACACGCGCCTGCGTTCGTCGATCCTGGCCGAGAGCGCCGGCAGCCGGGCGCTTGTCGATTGCGGACCCGACCTTCGACAGCAGCTGCTGGCCGCGGAAGTTGGCCTGCTCGATGCGGTGATCGTCACTCACGACCATGGCGACCACGTCCATGGGATCGACGAGCTGAGGCCGGTCTCGCAGGCCCTGGGGCATCCGGTGCCGCTGCTCGGCCGGGCCGGCACGCTCGCGAGCCTCGAGGAGCGATTCGCTTACGCGTTCGCCCGGAGCGAATTCTATCGTCCGATCGTGGAGGGACGCGAGATCGGCGACGACTGGCGCCTCGGTG
>DASURT010000164.1:0-3262 GCA_036375515.1 Sphingomicrobium sp. | reverse complement strand
TGCTGACCAAAATCCACCGGTCGCGGCGCTCGCGTCGCCCCCGAGCACCAGCGAAATCGCGTCCGCCGGACCTTCTCCCAGCACCTTGTGCTTGTAGGCGATCGCCTGGGCCCAACCGGCCGCCGGCGTATATTGCGCGCCAACCCCGCCGCACATCGGAAGCGCGTGCGGCCCGCCGGGGTTCGGGTAGTTGAACACGACGCCGATATCGCGGCCGTCCGAATAGCCTCCCGCGAGCCCCATGCCCGAGCCAAGCGCGTCGGCGAGCGGCACGCCGAGCGCGAGCAGCAATGGCCGCGAACGGTAATAGCCGAAGACTCCGTCGCCATCCTTTAGCTGAAGCCCGAGCAGCACTTGCGCCATGTCATGGCCGCGCGCCGAGAATTGGTAGAGGACCTTCTTGGCCGGGACGAGCTCCTGCTCCTCGATCCGGTCCATCTCGCGGCTGGTCAGCACCAGCCTCGCGACCTCGCGCCAATCCACCTCGGCGGACACCCTGCCGGGGTCGCGATCAGCCATGGCCGACTACGCGTCCAGCGCGTCGACCACGGCGGCGATAAATCGGTCGATCTGACCATCGCCCATGCCGACGACATTGAAGCGGCCGCTGTCGGCCATGTAGATCGCATGCTCCTCGCGCAGCTTCAGGACTTGCTCACGGCTGAGCGGAAGCATCGAGAACATGCCGAACTGGCGGCCGATGAAGGCGAGCCGGGGATCGGCCGCGGCAATCCGCTGGCGCACCGAATTGATCCGGTCGCGCATGCCTTGCAACTCGACCAGCCATCGCTCGCGAAGCTCGGGATCGTCGAGGACGATACGCACCGCCGCCGCCCCATGATCCGGCGGCATCGACCACATTTCGCGCGCCCGCCGGAACACATGCCCCATCGCCCGCGCCGTCGCCTCGGCCGATCCGGTCTTGACGAACAGGCAGCCGACACGGTCGCGATAGACGCTGAAATTCTTGTCGCAGCTCTGGGCGATGATGACTTCGTCACAGGTGTCGAGCGCCAGCCGAACGCCGAACGCATCCTCCTCCAGCCCCCGCCCGAAGCCCTGATAGGCGATGTCGATCAGCGGGATCAGGCCGCGCTCGCGGACCACCCGGATCACCTCCCGCCACTGGTCTTCGCTAAGGTCCGCGCCCGTCGGGTTGTGGCAGCAGCCGTGCAGCAGGGCGACGTCGCCGGGCTCGGCGCCCTCGAGCGAGGCGATCATGTCCTCGAACCGGACCGTGGCCTGCCCGCGCTCGTAATAGGGATATTCGACCGGCTCGAGCCGCACCGCCCGGATGATCGGCGCGTGGTTGGGCCAGCTCGGCGTTCCCATGAACACGCGAGCATTGGGGTTCGCGGTCGCGATCAGCTCGAATCCGAGCCTCAGCGCCCCGCAGCCGCCCGGCGTCTGGACGCCCGCGATTCGCTCATCGCCGGCGTGCGGCCCGAGCAGGATGGGGCGCAGAAGCTCGGCGAAGCGCTTGTCGCCCGCGCTTCCCAGATAGCCCTTGCTGTCCTGGGTCCGCTGCAGGATCGCCTCAGCCTGCTTGATGACCTTGAGGACGGGCGTGTTGCCCGCGCCGTCGCGGAAGACGCCGACGCCGACGTCGATCTTGTCGGGCCGGGGATCCTCGTTGACCATGCCGATCAGCGCGATCAGCGAATCCTCGGCGACGGGCTCAAGATCGGCGAGTCCCCTCGCCTTCATGTCGGTTCGGGTCAGCATAGGGTGGCGGATAGCGCTTTCCTCCCCTCCCTCCAAGGGAGGGGTTGGGGGTGGGTGCGAGCGAAGCGAGTTTGGCCAGCGTTCAACCCACCCCTTAATCCCCTCCCTGCTAGGGAGGGGAGATCAGGCATCATAGTCGACGGCAACCCCATCCCCCAGCGGGACCGACTGGCAGGTCAGCACATAGCCGGCCTCCACCTCCTCGTCGGTCAGGCCGTAGCGCGCGGCCATCTCGACCTTGCCGCTGGTCACTTTCGCGCGGCAGGTCGCGCAGACGCCGGCCTTGCACGCGAAGGGCGCGGGCAGGCCCGAGGCGCGCGCGCTGTCGAGGATGTTGCCGGCCGTGAACGGCACCCGGCGGGTGCGGCCGTCGAGAGTCACCGAAACGGTGACGCCTTCGGCCTTGCTCTGAAGCTCGGCGATCTCTCGGGTGACCGCTCCTGCCGGCCGATCGGCGGTGAAGCGCTCGATATGGATGCGCTCTTTGGCGACGTTCCGGTCGAGCAGCGCGCCCTCGGCCGCGTCCATCATCGGCCCGGGCCCGCAGATGAACCAGCCGTCGACGTCGGCCGCATCGCGCACGAGAAGTTCGATCGCCTGCTCGACGCGCTTGCGATCGAGCATCCCGTTGAACAACTCGATGTCCTGCTCCTCCGCGTCGAGGAAATGATAGATTTCGAGCCGGTCCAGATATTTGTCTTTCAGCCCCGCAAGGCCTTCGAGAAAGATCACCGAGCTGCTGTCGCGATTGCCGTAAAGCAGCGTGAAACGGCTTTCGGGCTCTTCGCGCAGCAGGGTCCGGATCAGCGACATGACCGGCGTGATCCCCGATCCACCCGCGATTCCCACAAGGTGCCGCTTGCCGGCCGGATCGAAATCGGTCGTGAACGAGCCATGCGGCACCATCACTTCGATCGTGTCGCCGGCCTTCAGCCGGTCACCGACCCAGTTGGAGAAGACGCCTCCGCCGATCCGCTTGACGGTCACCATCCAGTCGGCCTCGGCGGGTGCCGTGCACAAGGAATAGTTGCGGCGCACCTCCTCGCCGCCGACGGTCGCGCGAAGGGTCAGATGCTGCCCCGCCTTGAACCCGAACGCATCGCGCAATTCGGGCGGAATTTCGAAGCGAATGGAATTGGCTTCGGCGGTTTCGGGCACGATCTCCGCGACGCGCAGGGGGTGAAACTGGACGGACATTACCCGGAAATTCCTACCACGCCGCGTCGGGATAGGTGCGCGGCAGGAACTGCATCGCCGCGAGAATGTGGCCGAGATGCTCGCTGTGATGGCCGCGACGTCCGCCGAGAATGGGCCGGTGCTCGGCCGGCGCCTCGAGCCTTGCGTCGGCGAGGACCGCGGCGATCGCCGAGCGATATTCCTCTTCGAACCCGCGCGGGTCGGGCGCGATTTCGTCCTGGATCGCGGACTCCAGAACCTCGTCGACCTCGAACAATTCGGGGATGAAGCGCCAGCACCAGTTAAGGCCGTCGGCCATGCGCCGCGCGCTCTCGTCGGTGCCGTCGCCAAGGCGGATCGT
>DASURT010000163.1:0-4201 GCA_036375515.1 Sphingomicrobium sp. | reverse complement strand
TATCTAACCGCCTGATGGGTAAACGGCGAAAGCCGCCCATGACCCGCTCACAAGTCATGTCGCGGATAAAGGGCATTGATACGAGTCCCGAGTGGCGCGTTAGGCGCTACTTGTGGTCCAGAGGCCTCCGCTATCGACTTCATGCCAAGCGGCTCCCAGGCAAGCCCGACCTCGTTTTCGCCAGCCGTCGCGTCGCGGTGTTCGTTCACGGTTGCTTTTGGCATCGCCACCCGAATTGCCCGAACGCGAGGATGCCCAAGTCGCGGCTCGACTTTTGGGGTCCGAAGCTCGCCAGCAATGCCGTCAGGGACCGAGAAAACGCCACCGTCCTTGAACGGAACGGTTGGACGGTTCTGACAGTGTGGGAGTGCGAAACTGTCGATCAGCGGCGGCTGGACGAGCTGGTATCGCTTATTCGAGCAAAAGCTCCGCTCTGAGACCACAGGCCCACGAACGGCGTCCCGTCACTCCGGCATGCGGCAAAGGGAAGGGCGGCAATGGCGATGCTCGTTCATCGAGAATCCAGCCCGCTTGCGCGACAGGCGTTGCGTTGAACGCGTCCGCCTTTAGGTTCCGCGCGCGACCGACCTAGCCGGAGACTACAAGCCGATGCGTCATTTCCACCGCTTCGCACTGCTCGCCGCCGCGACGCTGCTGCCCCTTGGCCTGACGCCGCCAGCGCTCGCCGATGTCGCGGCCGCGCCCGTCGCGAAATCGGTCCCGATCCCGGCACTGGTCAGGCAGGTCACCATTCCGCACACGACCTTCCGGCTCGCCAACGGCCTGACCGTCATCGTCCACGAGGACCACAAGGCGCCGATCGCCGCGGTCAGCGTCTGGTACAATGTCGGCTCCAAGGACGAGCCCAGGGGCGAGACCGGCTTCGCGCATTTGTTCGAGCATCTGATGTTCAACGGCTCGGAGAATTTGCCGGGCGATTATTTCAAATATCTCCAGCAGATCGGCGCGACCGATTACAACGGCACCACCTCCTACGACCGGACCAATTATTTCGAGACGGTGCCCAAGGGCGCGCTCGAGCGGGCCTTGTTCATGGAAAGCGACCGCATGGGCTATCTGCTCGGCGCGGTCACGCAGGGCGTGCTCGATAACCAGCGCAGCGTCGTCCAGAACGAGAAGCGGCAGGGCGACAGCCGGCCCGGCGGGCTGGTGCAATACGCGCTGTTCGGCGACCTGTTCCCGCCGGGGCACCCGTATCACCACACGACGATCGGATCGATGGCCGACCTCGACGCGGCGAGCATCGCCGAAGTCAAGCAATGGTTCCGCGACAAATACGGGCCGAACAACGCCGTGCTGGTGATCGCGGGCGACGTGACCCAGGCGGAGGCGAGGCCGCTGGTCGAGAAATATTTCGGCGACATCGCGCGGGGCCCGGTCAACCGTCCGGCGATGGCGAGCGTGCCGACATTGCCCAAGCCGAAGACGGTCGCGATGAAGGACAATGTCGCGAGCACCATCATCCAGCGCTACTGGGCGGTGCCCGGGCTGCTCGACCAAAGGCTCGCGGCGCTCGACATCGGCGGGTCGGTGCTCGGCGGGCTCGCCAGCTCGCGGCTCGACAGGATCCTGGTGCGCGACGAGAAGATCGCGGTCAGCGTGAGCGCCGGGCTGACGCCCTTGCAGCGCGCCGGAATCTTCTCGGTCTCGGCGGTGGTCACGCCCGGTGTCGACCCGGCCAAGGTGTCGAAGCGGCTCGACCAGGTGCTCGCCGATTATATCGCCAAGGGCCCCACGGCCGACGAGGTCCAGCGCGCGGTGATGATCGAGGTCTCCGGGCAGATTCGGGGGCTCGAGCAGGTCGGCGGTTTCGGCGGCAAGGCGGTGACGCTGGCCGAAGGGCAGACCTACGCGCACGACAGCGATTTCTACAGGAAGACGCTGGCAACCTACGCGGCGATCACCCCGGCGGCGGTCAAGGCGGCGATGCGGCAATGGCTGAGGCGGCCCGCGCTGACCATCGTCCTGTCGCCCGGCGAGCGCCCGGCCTATGCCGAAGCCGGGATCGAGCCCAAGCCCAAGTCGGCGGAGAACGCCGGGGCTCCCGTGCCCAAGCCGACGCGGCAGATCCCGCCGGTCGGGCAGCTCGCCGCGCTCGACTTTCCGACGATCGAGCATGTGAAGCTGTCGAACGGAATCCCGGTCGAATATGTGCATCGCGACGCGGTGCCGGTGACTCAGCTGGCGATCGCGTTCGACGCGGGCGATTCGTCGGATTCGCCCGATGCCCGCGGGCTCGCCTCGTTCACCATGAACCTGCTCGACGAGGGCACGGAATCGCTGTCCTCGCAGCAATTCGCGGAAGCCGAGGAGCGCCTCGGCGCCAACGTCAGCGCGGCCAACACCGCCGATCGCTCCTACGCGATGCTGAACGCGCTCTCGCCCAACCTCGCGCCGTCGCTCGACCTGCTCGCCGACACCGTGCTGCATCCAGCCTTTGCGCCGCCCGAGATCGAGCGGGTGAAGGCGCAGACGCTGACCGGGATCGCGCAGCTCCGCAAGGACCCGACGCGGGTCGCGAACCGCGTGCTCCCCGGAGTGCTGTTCGGAGCGGCGCATCCCTATGGCGGAGCGGCCGGCGGCGACCCGAAGGCGATCGCGAAATTCTCGCGCGCCGATCTTGGCGGCTTCAAGGACCGCTGGCTGAGGCCCGACAATGCGAAGATTTTCGTGGTGTCGAGCCTGCCGCTGAGCGAGGTCATGCCGCTGCTCGACGCGCGGTTCGGCCAATGGACTCCGGCGGCCGCTGTCGCGAAGGGCGTCAAGGCGTTCGTCGCGACTCCACCGCGCCCGGCGGCATCGAAGATCCTGCTGGTCAACCGGCCCGGTGCGCCGCAGTCGAGCATCGTCGGGGCGCAGCTGATCCCGGTCGACCCGAAGAGCGACGTGGTTCCGCTCGACGCGGCCAACGACGCATTGGGCGGCGATTTCCTGTCGCGGCTCAACATGGACCTGCGCGAGGACAAGGGCTGGTCCTATGGCGTCAGCGGCAACCCGCGGCTGCTCGCCCATTCGGCGAGCTATCTGATCACCGCCCCGGTCCAGGCCGACCGGACCGGCGACGCGCTCGCCGAGCTCAACCGCCAGGTGACCGACTTCGTGACGACCAAGGGCGTGACGCAGGAGGAGCTCAATCGCACCGTCGCCAAGAGCATCAACGAGCTTCCGGGCCAGTTCGAGACCGCGGGCGCGGTGATCAGCGCGATGATGAGCATGGACCTGCTCGGCCGGCCCGACAATTATTACGAGACAGTTGCGGGCAAATATCGCTCGCTGACGACCGCTTCGGCCGACCAGGCGATCCGCGGCGCGATCGACCCGAAGGGCTTCACCTGGATCGTGGTCGGGGACGCGGCGAAGGTGCGGCCCCAGCTGGAGAAGCTCGGCCTGCCGATCGAGACGGTCGAGGCGCCCTAGAGCGCCACTCGAGTGACATGTCCCATCTTTCGGCCGGGGCGGGCCTCGTCCTTGCCGTAGAGGTGGACGTGGGCGCCTGGCTCGGCGACCAGGCCGGGCCAGCGGTTCACCTCGCCGCCGATCAGATTCTCCATCGACGCCCCGCGCCCGGCGATCCCGGTCGGGCCCGGCGGAAGGCCGCAGATCGCGCGAATGTGCTGCTCGAACTGCGAGGTGACCGCGCCCTCGATCGTCCAGTGCCCGCTGTTGTGGACGCGCGGCGCGATCTCGTTGACCAGCGGGCCGTGGCGCGAAGCGAAGAACTCGACCGTCAGCACTCCGAGATGATCGAGCGCGCCGGCGATCCGGAGCGTTGCCGCGCGCGCTTCCGCGACCTGGTCCGCGACGAGCTCGCCGCACGGAACGGTCGAGCGACGCAGGATCCCGTCGTCATGCTCGTTCTCGGGCGAATCCCAGAACGCGTGGCGGCCGTCCGCCCAGCGCGCCACGATCACCGAATATTCGGCGGCGAACTCGACGCCCGCTTCGGCGACCGCGGGCTCTTCGCCGATCGCGCCCCATGCGGCTTCGGTGTCGCTCGCCGAACGGATCCACGCCTGGCCCTTGCCGTCATAGCCGTAGCGGCGGGTCTTGAGGACGAGCGGCGTTCCGAGCTCGGCGACCGCTTGTTCGACGTCGGCCAGGCTGGCAACCGCGCGCCACGGCGCAACCCGGGCGCCGGTGCCTTGGATAAACTCCTTCTCGAGCGCCCGGTCCTGCGCGA
>DASURT010000162.1:0-2190 GCA_036375515.1 Sphingomicrobium sp. | reverse complement strand
GGCTGCGCCATCCTCGGCAAGGCCGAGTTCATGAACCCCGGACTGTCGGTGAAGGACCGCGCAGCGCTCGGGATCGTCACCGACGCGATCGACAAGGGCCAGCTTCAGCCGGGCGGCATCATCGTCGAGGGGACCGCCGGCAACACGGGCATCGGCCTGACCGTGGTCGGCAATGCCCTCGGGATGCAGACGGTGATCGTCATCCCCGAGACCCAGAGCCAGGAGAAGAAGGACGCGCTCCGCTCGCTCGGCGCGACGCTCGTCGAAGTCCCCGCAGTCCCATACAAGAATCCGAACAATTACGTGAAAGTCGCCGGCCGCCTCGCCGAGGAGCTCGCCCGCGAGCATGGGCAGGGCGCGATTTTCGCCAACCAGTTCGACAATGTCGCCAACCGCGACGTCCATGCGCGGACCACCGGGCCGGAGATCTGGGAGCAGACCGACGGCAAGGTCGACGGCTTCGTCAGCGCGGTCGGGACCGGCGGGACGCTCGCCGGAGTGGCCGCGGCCCTGCGCGAGCGCCGCGGGGACGTCGTCATCGCCATCGCCGACGTGCCCGGCGCGGCGCTCTACAGCTACTACACGACCGGCGAGCTGAAGGCGGAGGGGAGCTCGATCACGGAAGGGATCGGCCAGGGCCGCGTCACCGCCAATCTCGAGGGCTTCGAGCCGGACGAGGCCTTCTTCATCCCCGATGCCGAGAGCCTCGAAGTCGCATTCGCACTATTGCGCGACGAGGGCCTGAGCCTTGGCCTGTCGTCGGGGGTCAATGTCGCGGGCGCGATCCGCCTCGCGCGCAAGCTCGGACCGGGAAAGACGATCGTCACGATCCTGTGCGATCCGGGCTCACGGTATCAGTCGCGCCTCTACAACCCCGATTTCCTGCGCTCCAAAGGCCTGACGCCGCCCGAATGGCTCGAACGGCCGCAAAACATCGCCGCCCCCTTCGATGCGGTCGAGTGAACGCCTATATCGGAGCAAGTTCCGCGACTTTAGAAAGGACTGGTCATGACTCTTTCCATCGGCAGCATCGCTCCCGACTTCACCGCCGAGACCACGCAAGGCACGATCCGCTTCCACGACTGGATCGGCGACAGCTGGGCGATCCTCTTCTCGCACCCCAAGGATTACACGCCGGTCTGCACGACCGAGCTCGGCTATATGGCCGGCCTCAAGGACGAGTTCGCCAAGCGCAACACAAAGATCATCGGCCTCTCGGTCGACAGGGTCGCCGACCACGAAGGCTGGGCACAAGACATCAAGGACGTGTCCGGCAACGAAGTGAACTATCCGATGATCGGCGATCCCGAGCTCAAGGTGGCGAAGCTCTACAACATGCTTCCCGCCGATGCCGGCGAAACGTCCGAGGGACGCACCCCCGCCAATAATGCGACCGTCCGCACGGTCTTCATCATCGGGCCCGACAAGCTGATCAAGGCGATGCTGATCTACCCGATGAGCTCGGGCCGGAATTTCGACGAGGTGCTGCGCCTGCTGGATTCGATCCAGCTGACGGCGCGGCACCCGGTGGCGACTCCGGTCAACTGGAAACAGGGCGAGGAGTGCATCATCGCGCCGTCGCTCGCGGACGATCAGGCGCGCGAAAAATTCCCGGGTGGCTGGAAGACGGTGAAGCCGTACCTTCGCACCGTCCCGCAGCCGAAGGAGGAGACGGTCGCCGAACCGGCCAAATAGGCCTGGTTCTCAGCGCGCGGCGGGCTCGAGCCTGAGAAGCCGCGCGCCGGGCCCGTCCTCGAGCAGATAGACCTCGCCGCGCGGTCCCTGATCGACCGCCCGGATGCGCTTGCCCATATCCCACTGGTTCGCCTTGCGCGCCTGGTCGCCATTGATGTCGACCCGGATCAACGCCTGACCGGACAGCGCGCCGATCAGCGCATCCCCCTTCCACTGGGGGAACAAGTCGCCGGTGTAGATCAGCAGCGAGCCCGGCGAGACCGACGGGTTCCACCAGACCTTGGGCTCCTCGAAGCCGCGGCTCCGGTGATCGTCGGGGATGTCGCGCCCGTCATAATGCGAGCCGTAGGAGGCTTCCGGCCAGCCGTAGTTGCGGCCCCTGACGATCAGATTGACTTCGTCGCCGCCGCGAGGCCCCATCTCGGTCGCCCACAGGCGGCCGTCGGGCGCGAAGGCGAGCCCGAGGACATTCCGATGGCCCAAGGTGTAATAGCG
>DASURT010000161.1:0-19753 GCA_036375515.1 Sphingomicrobium sp. | reverse complement strand
TCCTCGCGTCTGCGGAATCTGCGTGATCTCGGCGTCGATCAGCCGCTTTGAGATGTGGAAGTCATACTTGCTCGCGAAGGCGATCAGCGCGCGTTCGTCGATCAGCCCACCCAGGATGCGCTCATAGTCGCCGACGATGGTCGCATAATCGGCCTCCGGATTCTGTTGGCGCACATCCTGCAGGCGGCGCTGCATCGCGTCGCTCATCTCGCGTTCCGTAATCTGCTGGTCGCCCACTTCCGCGAGGGTCGCGCTGCCCATTCCGAAGCCGAGCTGGCCCGATCCGAAATTGGAGATGTCGCTGATGGCGAAGCCGGCCAGGATGGCGATCAGGATCGACGCCATGATCCACGTGCCGAATTTGGATTTGGAAACGCGACGGAAGAAAGTGAGCATTGGAACCCTGGTCTTTGGGAGAAGCGGCGGCAGCTTTAGGGGGCGGACTGGCGCGCTTCAAGCCGCGCCGCTAGGGGCACGCAGGCATAGGGGTTTGCATGGCGCTCAGGAAACTCGTCGCTGGAAACTGGAAGATGAACGGGCTTTCGTCCGACCTTGCCGAGATCAAGGCGATCGCCGACGAGTCCAGGGCCTATCCCGAAGTCGACGTCGCCCTGTGCGTCCCGGCCATCCTGATCGAGCGCGCGTCGCGCGCCGTTCCCGGCTTCGCGATCGGTGCCCAGGACGTGCATTATGCCGGCAGCGGCGCGCACACCGGCGGCATTTCCGCCAGGATGCTCCTCGATGCCGGCGCGAGCCTCACCATCGTCGGCCATTCCGAGCGGCGCGAGGCCCAGCGCGAGAGCGACGAGGAGGTGAAGGCAAAGGCGAAAGCCGGACTGTCCACCGGGCTCAACGTCATCCTGTGCGTCGGCGAGAGCATCGAGGCTCGCGAGTCCGGGAATGCGATCCGCACGGTCGAAGCCCAGCTCGATGCGTCGCTTCCCGCGAAGCTCGACCGCCGGTGCGAGCTGGCGATCGCCTATGAGCCGATCTGGGCGATCGGCACCGGCAAGGTTCCGACCATGCCCGACATTGGCGGGATGCACGCCGCGCTTCGCCGGCGCCTCGTCGCCGCTTATGGCGATGCCGGCGAGCAAATCCGGATCCTGTACGGCGGCTCGGTCAAGGCTTCCAATTCCGCCGAGATCTTCGCCGTCGCCGACGTCGACGGCGCGCTGGTCGGCGGTGCGAGCCTCAAGGCGGCCGATTTCATCCCGATCGTCGCCGAGGCGAGCCAGGTCAACAGCTGTTCAGCCTCCACTCAGGCTTGAGCGGTACCCCATTCACCCAAACCGGCCTCAGCCGGCCAACCTCACAGGAAAGACAGTCATGCGATTGATTCTCGGAACGATCACGGCCCTTGGACTTGCGCTCGCCGCTCCGCTCGCCCCCGCCCAGGCGCAGGCCGCGATCAGCGTCGGGATGCAAGTGACCGATACCACCGGGGCCGCGGTCGGCTCCGTCGCCGCGCTCAAAGGCGACAATTTGCTCATCAAGACCGACAAGCACGAGGTGCTCCTGCCGAAAACAAGCTTTTCGATCAGCGACGGCAAGCTGCTGTTCGGGATGACCCAGGCGCAGCTCAACGCCGAAGTGGAGAAGAGCCTTGCGGCCGCCAATGCCTCCATCGCGGCCGGCGCGACGGTGCAGGGCCTGGGCGGCACCGATCTCGGCAAGATCGAGGCGGTGGATTCGGGCAACGTGACGATTGCCCTCCAGTCCGGGAAGAAGTTCCAGGTTTCCGCGACCTCGCTTCGGGGAAATGCCGACGGGACGGTCACGATCGGCTACACCGCCGAACAGCTCGATGCTCTCGTCAAGGGCAGCGAGGGCGCCCAGTCGGGCGGCAAGTAGCCGTTGAAAGCATGCGCGGCGCCGCCTAAGTGCGCCGCGCATTCCCCAAGGAAAGTTACGCAATGTTCGCCTTCCTGCTGATCGTCCAGACGCTTGTCGCCGCCTCGCTTGTCGGCGTGATCCTGATGCAGCGCTCCGAAGGCGGCGGGCTGGGCGTCGGCGGAAGCTCGTCGGGGTTCATGACCGCGCGCGGCGCGGCCGACTTCCTCACGCGCTCGACCTCGATCCTGGGCGGCACCTTCATCGTTCTGTCGATCGTGATGGCGGCGATCGCCGGAGCGACCCGCGAGCCGGTCAAGATCGACACCTCGCTGTCGAACACGGCCGTGCCGATCCAGCAGTCGCAGCCCGCTCCGGCACCGGCGCAGCCGGCGCAGGGGCCCGCGCCGCAGAATCAGGGCGAGCCGGCCGTTCCGCTGGCCCAATAACGACGCGGCCGCGAAGAATTTTTTCGTTCCCGGCTTGCGAAAAGGCGCGGAAGCGACTTAAGCCTCAATTCCCATGGCGCGGTTCATATTTGTCCCCGGCGGCGTGGTTTCATCGCTTGGAAAAGGGCTTCTCTCCGCCTCGCTCGGGGCGCTCCTCCAGGCGCGCGGCTACAAGGTCCGGATTCGGAAGTTCGACCCCTATCTGAACGTCGATCCGGGGACCATGTCCCCCTATCAGCACGGCGAGGTCTATGTGACCGACGACGGCGCCGAAACCGACCTCGACCTCGGCCATTATGAGCGATTCACCGGCGTCTCGTCGAAGCAGTCGGACAATGTCACCACCGGCCGCATCTACCGGGACATCATCGCGAAGGAGCGCCGCGGCGACTATCTCGGCGCGACCGTCCAGGTCATTCCGCACGTCACCAACGCGATCAAGGAATTCGCGCTTGCCGAAACCGAGGGGCTGGACTTCGTCATCTGCGAGATCGGAGGGACGGTCGGGGATATCGAGAGCCTGCCGTTCATCGAATCCATCCGGCAGCTAAGGAACGATCTCGGCCGCGACAACACGGTGAGCGTTCACACCACGCTCGTCCCGTGGATCGCGGCCGCGGGAGAGCTCAAGACCAAGCCCACGCAGCATTCGGTGCGCGAGCTTTCAAGCCTCGGGGTCCAGCCCGACGTGCTGCTGTGCCGCACCGAAAAGGAGCTTCCCGACAGCGAGCGGGAAAAGATCGCCTTGTTCTGCAACGTTCCCAAGTCGGCGGTCATCCAGGCGCTCGACGCCCGCAACATCTACGACGTGCCGCTGCAATATCATGCCGGCGGCCTCGACGATGAGGTCCTGCGCTGCTTCGGGATCCACGATGCGCCTCAGCCGGACCTCCGGGTCTGGGAAGACATCATGGACCGGATCGACCATTACGAGAGCGAGGTCACGATCGGCGTCGTCGGCAAATATGTCGGTTTGCCCGATGCCTACAAGAGCCTGCGCGAGGCGCTGATCCACGGCGGGATCGCCAATCGCGCCCGAGTCCACATCCACTGGCTCGACGCCGAGATGTTCGAGCATCCTGATTCTAACCTCGCGGCCGAGCTCGAGCCCTTGCACGGAATCCTGGTCCCCGGCGGATTCGGCGAGCGCGGCAGCGAGGGCAAGATCGCAAGCGTCCGGTTCGCCCGCGAACGCTCAGTCCCGTTTTTCGGGATCTGCCTCGGAATGCAGATGGCGTGCATCGAGGCCGCCCGGAACACCGCCGGGATTCCGGACGCCTCGACGACCGAGTTCGGTGAAACTTCCGAACCCGTGGTCGGGATGATCACCGAATGGATGAGCGAGGAGGGGCTGCAGAAGCGCGCCGCGGGCGGCGACATGGGCGGCACGATGCGGCTCGGCGCCTATCCCGCCAAGCTCGGCGGCAACAGCGTCGTCCATTCGATCTACGGGAAAGACCTGATCAGCGAGCGGCACCGCCATCGCTACGAGGTGAACATCCACTATCGCGACGCGCTGGAGCAGGGCGGACTCGTGTTTTCGGGGATGTCGCCTGACGATCAACTGCCGGAGATCGTGGAGCGTCCGGACCATCCCTGGTTCATCGGAGTGCAGTTCCACCCCGAATTGAAGAGCCGCCCGTTCGAGCCGCATCCGCTATTCGCGGGGTTCATCGAGGCGGCGCTCAAACAGTCGCGCCTGGTGTAGCGGTCCGTTGTTTCACTAACGAAATAACTTGCGAAGTTTCGGCAATGGGTATTGGTTACCCGGCTTCCTGAACGGGGAGGCAATCATGAAATCCATTGTCGCGATTCCAGCCGGCCTGGCGCTGGCCCTGTCGCTTGCGGCTTGCGAGCGAACCGCGTCGCCCACCAACGGCTCCGCCGCCACGGCCGAGTCCGCCACCGCCGACGCCGAGGCGGTCAAGCAGGCCTTCGCGACCTTCAACGCCGACATCGTCACCAGGAACGTGGACGCCATCAAGGCCCATTATGCCAGCGACGCGGTGATGGTCATTCCGGGCCAGGCGCCGTTTACGGGAATCGACGCGATTACGGCCGACTACACGGCCTATGCCGCGGATCCGGCGGGCAAATATGCGCCGGGCGCGGAGACGACCACCATCTCGTCCGGCGGCGACATGGCTTACGGTGAGGTCAATTACCAGTCCACCTTCACCAATCCGAAGACCAAGGCGGTTGAAACGCAGGATCGCTACAATCTCACCGTCTACAAGAAGCAGCCCGACGGCAGCTGGAAGGTCGTGCGCGACGTCAACGTAACCTTGCCCAAGGCGAGCTGACCCGGCCCGCCTTTTCGCCATTGCCGCGATGAGACGCCCAACCTACATCGCAGCGCAATGAGCAACAGCATTTCGACCCGGGTGGCCGTGCTCGGCTCCGGTCCGGCCGGCTACACGGCCGCCATCTATGCCGCGCGCGCCGGCCTCAATCCGATCCTCATCCAGGGTATCCAGCCCGGCGGCCAGCTGACGACCACCACCGACGTCGAAAACTATCCCGGCTTCCGCGATGTCATTCAGGGTCCGTGGCTGATGGAGGAGATGCAGGCCCAGGCCGAGCATGTCGGAACCAAGGTGATCTGGGATCATATCGCTTCGGTGGACCTCTCCGGCCGCCCGTTCCGCCTGACCGGCGACGGCGGGACGCATTATTTCGCCGACGCCCTGGTGATCGCGACCGGCGCCCAGGCCAAATATCTCGGGCTTCCATCGGAAGAGCATATGAAGGGCAGGGGCGTTTCGGCCTGCGCGACCTGCGACGGCTTCTTCTATCGCGGCAAGCGCGTCGCGGTCATCGGCGGCGGCAACACGGCGGTCGAGGAAGCGCTGTACCTCACCAATCACAGCCATGACGTCACCTTGATCCATCGCCGCGACACGCTTCGCGCCGAGAAGATCCTGCAGGACCGGCTGTTCGCCAGCCCGCACATCGATGTCATCTGGGATTCGGAAGTGGAGGAATTCGTCAGCGGGGGCGACCCCGAGGCGCTGGTCGGGCTCGATATCCGCAACCGGCGGACCGGCGAGGCGACCCGCCTTCCGGTCGAGGGCGCGTTCGTCGCGATCGGCCACACGCCCGCCACCGAGCTCTTCGCCGGCAAGCTCGAGCTGGACGAGGACGGCTACATCAAAGTCGAGAACGGCTCCACGCGCACCAGCGCGCCCGGCGTGTTCGCCTGCGGCGACGTGATGGACAAGATCTACCGCCAGGCGGTGACCGCGGCGGGGACGGGTTGCATGGCCGCGCTCGATGCGGAGAAGTATCTGGCCGCCCAGGAGTTCGAAGCGCTCGCGGCGGAATGACGGAGTCCCGCTCGTTGAGCGCGGCGCGTAAGGGGGATGCATGAAGCCGACCGGGCCGATTCCGCCATATTATTCCGCCGGTGCCGACGGGCAGCTGATGATCGAGGGCCAGTCGGCGGAAGAGCTGGTCAGCGAAGCGGGCGGCACTCCGCTGTTCGTTTACGACAACAATATCGTGGGGCGTCAGGTCGCCCTGTTCCAGGCCGCGATCACCTCGGGCGTTTCGCTATATTATTCCGTTTCGGCAAACCCTTACGAGCCACTCCTCCACTTCATTGGGAGATATGTCGACGGCTTCAGGGTCGTATCGGCGGGCGAGCTCGCGCGGCTGAAGAAGGCGGGCCTCCAGGGCATTCCGATCACCTTCGCCGGACCGGGCAAGCGCGACTCCGAGCTCGAAGCGGCGGTTGCGGCCGGCGCGACGATCAGCGTCGAGAGCGAGGGCGAGGCCGGCCGTGCGATCATGGCCGGGGAACGGCTCGGAATCCGGCCGAAGCTTTCGGTACGGGTCAATCCGCCGTTCTCGCTCGAGCGCAGCGGCGTAACCATGGGCGCGAGGCCGAGCCCCTTTGGCGTGGATGCGGCGCGCGCGCCCGCGCTCGTGAAGGGGATCATCGAGTCGGACGCCGACTGGCACGGCCTGCACATTTTCGCGGGTGCCCAATGCCTTGACGCCGATTCGCTGATTGAAGTCCACCGGGCGACGGTTGCCTGCGCGGGGGAGATTGCCGACGGAGTAGGACTTCCCCTTCCGGAGCTGAACCTCGGCGGTGGGTTCGACATCACCTGCCTTCCCGGCGAGGAGCCGCTCGACGTCACCCGGCTCGGCATGGCCCTGAACGACACATTGTGCAACGCGCCCGAGCGCCTCGCGACGACGCATTTTTCGATCGAGCTCGGACGCTGGCTGGTGGCCGAGGCGGGCGTCTATCTGTCGCGCGTGCTCGATCGCACCGAGAGTTGCGGCAAGACCTTCCTCACGACCGACGGCGGCGGGCATCATCTGCTCGGGGCGACCGGCTGCCTCACCGAGCGGGGCCGCGGAAACTTTCCGATCGCCGTCGCGACACGTTTCGACAGCCCGGCGGAGGAGGAAGTGATGGTGACGGGCTGCCTCGCGACGCCGTTCGACGTGTTCGGGGACGAGGTCATGCTGCCGCATGCCGAGCCGGGCGATCTGATCGCCGTCTTTTGCGCCGGCGCCTATGGACTCAGCGCAAGCCCGCAGGGCTGGGAAAGCCGCCCGGCCGCGCGCGAGATCGTGGTCTAGGGTCCAAACCCTAGGGGTAAAGCGCCTCGACGAAATAGAGGCCGTGCGGCGGGGCGTTGAGGCCGAGCGCCGACCGGTCGCGCGCCTCGAGCGCCTCGTGGATGTCGACAGACGTCCACTGACCGCGTCCGACCAGTGCGAGGCAGCCGACCATCGAGCGGACCTGGTGATGGAGGAAGCTGCGGGCGGCCGCTGTGACGTGGATCTCCTCCCCGGCCTGGGCGACCTCGAGCCGGTCGAGCGTCTTCACCGGACTGTCCGACTGGCATTGCGCCGAGCGGAAGGTGGTGAAGTCATGACGCCCGACGAGATGCGCCGCGCCCTCGGCCATCGCGTCGATGTCGAGCGGGACGGCGACGTGCCAGACGCGGCCGGCATCGAGCGCGGGCGGGGCCCGGCGGTTGAGGATGCGGTAGAGATAGCGCCGCCCGACGCAGGAGAAGCGGGCGTGCCAGTCGTCGTCGACTTCGGACGCTTCGAGCACGGAGATCGGGTGGGGGCGGACGAGGGCGTTCAGGCCTTCGCGCAAACGGTGCGGCGTGAGTGGCCTGGTGACGTCGACATGCGCGCTCATCGCGAGCGCATGGACGCCCGCGTCGGTCCGGCCGGCGGCCGCGAACGCCGCCTGTTCGCCGGTCATACGGTGCAGCGCTTCCTCGAGCGCCTGCTGGACCGAGGGCCCGTGCTCCTGGCGCTGCCAGCCCATGAACGGCCCACCGTCATATTCAATTTTCAGACGCCAGCGGGTCACGGCAGGCGCGTGCCCCCGGGGATGGGGAAGCCGCGCAGCAGTTCGCCGGGAGTCATCGCGCCCCGGCCGGCCCGCTGAACCCTGAGCGGGCGGATGTAGCCGTCGCCGCATGCAACATTCAGACAATCGTCGAGGACCTCGCCGGGTCGGCCCGCGGCATCGGAGCCGACCGTCGCCTCCAGGAGCTTGATCCGCTCCCCGTTCGCTTCGAACCAGGCGCCGGGGGTGGGCGCGAAGGCGCGGACCTGCCGCTCGACCTCCTCGGCGGGCCGGTTCCAGTCGATCCGCGTCTCGCCCTTGTTGATCTTGTGCGCGTAGGTGACGCCCTCGCGAGGCTGCGGTTCGGGCGGGGTTGGATGGTCGAGCCATTCGATCAAGGCGCGTGCGCCAAGTTTCGCAAGTTCCTCCGTAACTTGCCTAACATTCTTCTCATCTGTAACTAGCTCGCGTTTGAGCAGCATCGGTCCGGTGTCGAGCCCTTCGTCCATCTTCATGATGGTAACGCCGGTGACGTCATCGCCGGCGAGGATCGCGCGCTGGACCGGCGCCGCCCCGCGCCAGCGCGGCAGAAGCGAGGCGTGGACGTTGATGCAGCCCGCCTTGGGCGCCTCCAGGATATCCCTGGGCAGGATCAGCCCGTAAGCGGCGGCGACGGCGATGTCGGCATCCAACCCCCGGAACCGGCCCTGCTCGTCCGAATCGCGCAGCGTGCGTGGGGTACGGACCTCAATCCCGAGTTGCTCCGCCCGCTCGTGGACTGCCGTCTTGCGTTCGGCCTTGCCGCGCCCCGCCGGCCGCGGCGGCTGAGCGTACGCCGCCACGATCGTGTGGCCCGCCTCGACCAGAGCGTCGAGGCTGGGCCCGGCGAATTCGGGCGAACCCATGAAGACGATGCGCATGGCGCCTGCACTTGCGGGGCCGCTCCCACGCGGTCAAGGAGTGCTCGTCATGGCGTCACAGGAGATCGAAGCGCTTTCGCAGGCGCTCGCGCGGCTGCCGGGCCTCGGCCCCCGGTCGGCGCGGCGGGCGGTGCTGTACCTCATGAAGAAGCGCGAAACGGCGCTCCAGCCGCTGCTCGCCGCCCTGCGCGACGTCGCGGACAAGCTCTCGACCTGCTCCATCTGCGGGAACGTGGACACGTCCGATCCTTGCTCGATCTGCCGCGACCGCAAGCGCGACGACAAGATGCTGTGCGTGGTCGAGGAGGTCGCCGATCTCTGGGCACTCGACCGGTCGCGGCTGTTCCCCGGCCGCTATCACGTATTGGGAGGCCGCCTGTCTGCGCTGGAAGGCGTCCGGCCCGAGGACCTGGCGATCGATCGCCTGGTGAGCCGCGTGTCCAAGGGCGGAATCGACGAAGTCGTGCTGGCGATGAACGCCACGCTCGAGGGGCAGACGACCGCTCATTATCTCGCCGAGCGCCTCGAAGGTTTTCCGATCCGGATCAGCCAGTTGGCACACGGTCTTCCGGTCGGCGGCGAGCTCGACTATCTCGACGAGGGAACGCTAGCCCAGGCGTTGCGTGCAAGGCGCCCCATCTCTTGAAAACATCGCTCCGGGCGCGACGGCCGGTCTCCTAATTTCCGCTTCCCGTGCGGGGAGGGAATTGAGGGGGTGGGTGATTCCGCAGCCTTCTCAGTTATTTACCCACCCCCGACCCCTCCCTTGAAAGGGAGGGGAGGAAGGCATTAAATCGGCGCCATGGCCATCCGCCCGATCTTCGAGACGCCCGACCCGGTCCTCCGGCAGATCAGCAAGCCGGTCGAGACGTTCGACGACGGCCTCAGGACGCTTGTCGCCGACATGTTCGAGACGATGTACGTGGCCCCCGGCATCGGCCTCGCCGCGGTGCAGGTCGGAGTGCCGATCCGCCTCCTGGTGATCGACCTCCAGGAGCCCGAGAATCCGGACGATCCGGACAGTTCGGTCGTGAAGGACCCGCGCGTCTTCATCAACCCCGAGATCCTGTGGCACTCGGACCATGAGGTGCCCTACACCGAAGGGTGCCTGTCGGTGCCCGAGCAATATGCCGAGGTGATGCGGCCCGATAAAATCCGCGCGCGCTGGCGGGACGAGCGGGGCAAAGCCCACGAGGACGAGATCGAGGGCCTGCTCGCGACCTGCCTCCAGCATGAGATGGACCATCTGAACGGCGTATTGTTCATCGACCATCTCTCGCGCCTCAAGCGCGACATGGTGCTGAAGAAGCTCGCCAAATGGCGCAAGGAGCAGGCGTTGAAGGCCGCCTAGGCGGGCACTCCGACCGACGCCGCCGCGTTTCGGCAATCCTCGGCGCATTCCCGGCACATCTGCGCGCAGAGCCTGCAGTGCTCGTGCTCGTGCCGCTCGCATTCGGTGGCGCAGGCGTCGCAGGCGCGAGCGCAGAGCTGCAGCGTCTCGACAAGGATCTGGTGGTTCGATCCGGTGCGCCTCAGGCCGAGGTTCGCGGTCGTCTCGCAGATGTCGGCGCAATCGAGACACATCCGGATGCATTCGCGCATGTCTTCCCGCTCGGCCGCGCACGCGTCGGCGCAGGAGAGGCACATCTTCGCGCACTACATGGCGTGATGCACCGCATCGACGAGCGGCTGGTTCACATGGCCGCTCACCATCGGGTGCAGGCCGATCATCTTGCGAATGGACATTGGGAACTCCTCGTCATTGCGAGCGAAGCGAAACAATCCAGCCTTCGTTCCTTTTTCTGTGGATTGCCGCGTCGCTGCGCTCCTCGCAATGACGAAAGCTGTTGAGAAGGACTCCTGCCTAGCGTAAAGTTCTCTTTCTGTTCCGGGGAGGCGCGGTTTTGGACTCAACCGTCATCATCGTGGGCCTGATCGCGCTGGGGCTCGGCGCGTTGATCGGATGGCTGCTCGCGAGCCGCGAGGCGACGGGCGCCCGGCAGACGGTCGAGAACCTGCGGCTTCAACTCGACGAGGTCGTCAAGGAACGTGACGAGAATCGCGGCGCGGCAAGCGAGCTGGGGGCGTTCCGGGCCGCCCAGGAAGAGCGCGAGAAGGCGTTCGAGGCGCGGCTGGCCGAGCTCAAGGAAGCCAAGGATGCACTTTCCGCCCAGTTCTCGGAAATTGGGGGCAAGCTGCTGAGCGAAGCCCAGAAAGCATTCCTCGACCGAGCGGACGCACGGTTCCAGCAGGCGGGCGAGAAGAATGAGGAGAAGCTCAAGAACCTGCTCCAGCCCGTCGAGGCGACGCTCAAGCGGTACGAGGCCAGTCTCGGCGAGATCGAAAAGGCACGGCACGCCAGCTACGGCGAGTTGAAACAGGCCGTTGCCCAGCTTGCCCAAGGCAACGACCAGGTCCGCCGCGAAACGCAGCGGCTGGCGAATGTCATGGTTTCCAGTCCCAAGGCGCGGGGCCGCTGGGGCGAGGAGCAGCTTCGCACCATACTCGAATCGGCCGGCCTTGCGGAGAATGTCGATTTCACCCTGCAAGGCAGCGTTTCCGACGGCGAGCGGACGCTCCGTCCCGACTGCGTGATCAACCTGCCTGGCGGGCGGTGCATCGTCGTCGATGTCAAATGCCCGCTGGTGGCGTTCGAGCAAGCCTATGACGAGGAGGATGAGGCGAAACGGGCCGCGCTACTCCTCCAGCATGCCGCGGCCCTCAAGGCGTACGCCGGCGATCTCGGCCGCAAGGGCTATTGGCGTCAGTTCGACCTTTCGCCCGACTTCGTCATCATGTTTGTCCCCGGCGAGCATTTCCTTGCCGCCGCGGCGGAGCGGGCTCCCGACCTCATCGAAACCGCTTTTCGCAATAGCGTGATTGTCGCCTCCACCATCAACATGCTGGCGCTCGCCAAAATCATGGCGGGCATGTGGCGCCAGGAAACCCTCGCCGCCCAGGCGCAGGAGGTGGCGGTGGCCGGGAAGGAGCTATACCGGAGGCTCGCGGTCATGGGCGGCCATGTCGCCAAGCTCGGCCGCAACCTCGGCCTTGCGACCGGCGCCTACAACGACTTCGTGGGGAGTCTCGAAAGCCAGGTCCTGACACAGGCAAAGCGATTCGAGACGCTCAAGGTCGAGACGGGCGGCAAGGTCATCGAGCCGATGCCGCTGATCGACGTGGCGCCGCGTCCGCTCACCAAGATCGGAGCCAATGCGTCGAACGACGACCCACCGCAGGTCGCGGCGGAGTAGTCACGGAAGCCGTTCGAGCTCGATCGAGCCGGCGGCGTTGCTGAGCGTGAGCTGTCGGCCACTCTTCCACTGCATCCGCATCGGGCGGCGCACCACTGCGAAGCCCCAGCGCTCCCAGGCCATCAGCGGCAACGCATGCGGCTGGTCGTCGGGATAGTCGCAGGCCATCTCGGTCGTGCCGACCCCAACTGGGATAAGCTTGTCGCCTTCGACGGTGTAGGACCCGTGGGCATTGTTACAGCCGAAGCGGCCGTCGAATAGCCGCTCCTGGAACCGGAGCACGAAGGGTCCGGCATCTGGCGTGGCCTGGCCGTTGATGGCCGTGACCCGCCAGGAGGTGCCGGCGAAGGTCCGCGCGTCGGCCCGGATGCTCGTGCAGGCGGCGCAGAGCGCTGCCGCCGAGAGTGCGGCCCTAAAGCCCGCCGCAGCCATTGAACCGGCGCCCGTCGACCGTGACCTGCACACGGTCGGGATAGACCCGGTCGCTCATCCCGTCGCTGCACCCCCGCGCGTGGACAATGTTCACGTTGATCCGCGGCGTCTGATAGATCTCGCCGGCGATCCCGACGATCACCCTTGGCGTCGGCTGCTGGATCGGCTGGGCATCCGGCTGGATGAACGTCAAATGGTGATCGTCGATCAGCAGGTTCCAGAAGGGCTCCGTGCCGAGCGCTCGATAGGGCGCCGGGGCAGGCGGAGGGGTTGTCATGCAGCCGGCGAGAAGCGCGACAAGCGGAAGCGCGATGAGTCTTTTCATGCGCGGAACAACCGTGCGGGGCTTACCGCGGTTCCCTCAACGCCAGCTCGCGCGGACCTGGAAGGCCATGACGGCCGCCGCCATGGCGGCGTTCAGGCTGTCCGCGCGGCCCGCCATCGGGATTTTCACGAGTAGATCGCATTGGGCTTCGTAGTCGGCCGGAAGACCCTGCTGCTCATTGCCGATCAGCAGGAAGCAGGGCAGGCGGTATTCCGCCTCGAGATAGTCCTGGCGAGTCTTGAGGCTGGTCCCGACCAGCTGGCCTTCGCCGGAACGAAGCCAGGATACGAACTGCGGCCAGCGGCAGACCGCGATTCCTTGCGTGAACACCGCGCCCATCGACGCCCGGACCGCCTCCACCGAATAGGGGTCCGCGCTGTCGTCGATCAGGATCAGCCCGCCCGCGCCGGCCGCGTCGCCGGTCCTGAGGATGGTTCCGATATTGCCCGGGTCGCGCAGCGCCTGCGCCGCGATCCACAGCGGCGCCTTCGACCGGTCGATGCGCTCCAGCGACGTGTCCGGCTGCCGATAGGCGGCGACCAGCATCTGCGGATTGTCCTTGCCGCTCATCTTGGAAAGAATGTCAGGAGTGGTCTCGATCGCGTCGCCCCCGGCGGCTTCGGCCGCGGCGATGATCTCGGCGGCGAGCGGATGCCTCGCGCCTTCTTCGGAGAAGGCGATGATCTCGGGCAGATATCCGCTGTCGCGGGCTTCGGCGATGATCCTGAGGCCTTCGGCCAGGAACAGCCCCTCGGCCCGCCGCGCCTTCTTGTCGCGCAGCGAGCGGATGCGCTTCACGGTTTCGTTCGAGAAAGCGATCACCTGGCGGGGCATTATCGCCTCCCTAGCAGGGGAGGGGAGGAAAAGGCGTCAATCCTCACCAAACCGCTCGTTGACGAGGTTGACCAGCTTGTCGAGCGCCTCTTCGGGATGGAGACCGTCGCAATGGATCACGATCGTGTCGCCCATCGCGGCGCCGAGCATCATCAGCCCCATGATCGACGTGCCGCACACCCGGTTGCCGTCCTTTTCGACCTCGATGGCGGCGTCGATCTGGCTCGCGAGGTTGACGAACTTCGCGCTCGCCCGGGCGTGGAGCCCCCGTTTGTTGCCGATCCGGACCTCGCGCGATGCCGCGCTCAAGCGGCGGCTTCCCCGAGGATTTCCGACGCGACGGAGATGTACTTGCGGCCGGCTTCGCGCGCCGCGGCAACCGCGGCATGGACCGGCATCACCTTGCGCGCGCCCTCGAGGCGGATCAGCATCGGCAGGTTGACGCCGGCGATCACCTCGACATTCTCGCTCTTCATCAGGCTGATGGCGAGGTTCGACGGGGTCCCGCCGAACAGGTCGGTGAGGATGATCACTCCCTGGCCCTGGTCGACGCGTTGAATCGCATCGGCGATGTCCTTGCGTCGGGCCTCCATGTCGTCGTCCGGCCCGATGCAGATCGGCTCGACCGCTTCCTGCGGGCCGACCACATGCTCCATCGCGGTGACGAACTCCGCGGCAAGCCGGCCGTGGGTCACCAACACTAGTCCAATCATTCCTTCAACTCGCCTGCCTCAGCCTCTCGCCTTGGGATCGGCCTCGATCGTGTCGCTCGGCGGCGAGGCCAGGTCTCGATGGCGGACATTGGGAGAAAAGCCCTTGTTCCGCAACCGCTCCGCGATCTCGACGGCCGCGGCCACCGAGCGGTGGCGTCCCCCCGTGCATCCGAACGCGACGGTCACGTAACTTTTGCCCGCCGCCCAGTAGCGGGGAATCCAGTCGATGAGAAGCGCTTCGACACGGTCCAGGGTCTCCGGCCAGGACGGATCCAGGGCGAGGTAGTCGCGGACCGCCTGGTCGTCGCCGGTCAACGGGCGAAGTTCGTCCACCCAGTGCGGATTGGGCAGGAACCTCAGGTCGAAGACCAGGTCGGCGGTCCGCGAGATGCCGCGCGCGAAGCCGAACGAGGCAAGGGTCAGGACCGGCTGGTCCGAATCGTCCCCGTAGCGCCGGCGAAGCTCGTCGCGCAGCTCCGCGGGGGAAAGGTCGGTGGTGTCGATGACGCTGTCGGCATTGCTTTTGAGCGGGGCGGTCAGCTGGCGTTCGCGGGCGATCCCGTCCTCGGCCGGCCGATCGGGGGCGAGCGGGTGCCGCCGGCGCGTTTCGTCATAGCGGCGGATCAGCTCCCTCCCGGAACAGTCCAGGTACAGAATCTCGGGCTCCACGCCGTCAATCGAACGGATCACTCCCGGCAAGGCCGATGCGTCGAAGCCGCGGCTCCGGACGTCCATGGCCACCGCCGCCGGGACGACGCGGCATTCGCCGCCGCCATGGACGAAGGCCTGGAGGAGATCCACGGGGAGGTTGTCGACGATGTCCCAGCCCATGTCTTCGAGCGCGTCGAGGACCGTCGATTTGCCCGCGCCGGACATGCCGGTGACAAGCAGCAGGCGCGGCCAGGGGTGTTGACCCTGCCGCGCGTCGCTCACTTGAGCTTCAGGCCCATTCGATCGAGGGCCAGGGCGACCTTGGACGGCGCCGAAGCGGTCATCGCGTCGATCGTGATGAGCGGCAGGCTGACTCCGAGGATCGGGCGTTCCCGAGCATCATCGGGAAGCCGCTGGATCTCGCTGGTGAGCTCGACGATCAGAGCCACGGGGACGTCGCTCGTCGCCTCCATCTCGACGATGCCAATTCCGCGAATTTCGAGCTTTCCCGCGATGTTCGGCGGCGCCGAGGCGACAAGCCGGCCGTCCGCCGTCCTGACGATCGTCTGGTCGTCGCTGACCAGGGTGAAGCCGCGGTCGAGAAGGCGGAGCGTCAAATCCGACTTGCCCGACCCGGAAGCGCCGGTGATCAGCACCGCGCGGCCCTCGCTCGCGACCGTACTCGCGTGAACGGTTTCAGCGGAGAGGCGCGTTCCACTCATGGGTCTCAGCTGGTTCATGCCCGGTCCGCCGCGGGAAGGCGGATCGTGAAGCGGGCGCCGGATGGAGCGTCGTCGCGGTCGTGCACGTCAATCTCTCCGTCATGTCCTTCGACAATTGCCCGGGCGATCGCAAGACCGAGGCCAGAATGGCGCCCGAAGCCCTCGCCCTCGGGCCTTACTGAATGGAACCGGTTAAAGATCGCTTCACGCGCCTCCGAAGGAACTCCGGGCCCTTCGTCATCGATCCGGATGCGGACCTCGTCGCCGACCCGGGCCGCGGCGATCTCGACCAGCCCGCCCGAAGGCGAAAAGCTCACCGCATTGTCGAGGATGTTGTTGATCGCGCGGGCCAGGCGGTCCGGCTTGCCCATCACGACCGCGCTCGCCTTGCGCGGCCGGGCGAAGGCGATTCGCGCGTCGCCCTTCTCGCGCCGGGTCTCCCAGCTCGCCACGAGCTGTTCGATCAGCGGTCCGAGATCGACGCGCTCGAACCTCGCGCGCGCCAGCTCGGCATCCGTCCTCGCCGCCTCGCTGATGTCGTTGATGAGTCGGTCGAGGCGGATGACGTCGTCGCGGGCGACCGCGATCAGCCGATGGCGAAGCTCGGGTTCCTCGACCCGGTCGAGCCCGTCCATCGCCGACCGGAGCGAGGCAAGCGGGTTCTTGAGCTCGTGAGTGACGTCGGCGGCGAAGGCCTCGATATTGTCGATCCGCTGCCTCAGGGACTGGCTCATGTCGGAAACGGCACGGGCGAGCAGCCCGATCTCGTCGGTCCTGGACGGCAGGCGCGGGACCCTCACCTCACGCGAGCGGCCGAGGCGGACCCGGTGCGCCGCAATGGCCAGCCGCCTCAGCGGCCGCACGATCGTGCGCGCGAGGAAGGCAGACAGCAGCGCCGAAAGCAGGATCAGCACGACCATCGTCGCGGCAAGTGCGGCGCGCTGGCGCCGGACGGTCCGCGTGTAGGCACGGTCGTTGTCGGTGACGAGCAGGACATCCGGACCGACCGTTGCCGCCGCCGACAGCACCGGCGTGAGGTCCGGAGCATTGCGCACCTCGGTCGCGGGCTGTCCGGTCGCGCGCGCGCGCATGCCCTCGGGCCAGGCCTGGAGCCGGTCGACCGGCGGCTCGACGAATTCGTCGAGCGGTCGGGCCCCGACCAACAGGTTGAATCCTCGATCGAGGGCACGGGCCACGTCCTTGGTCCATTTCTGGGTGTTGGGGTCCCGCAGTTCGTAGGTCGGGCCGGTGAGATGCCAGCTGTCGGCCATGAGCCGGCCGTCCGGGCCGTAAAGCCGCATCCGGCTTCCGGTCGACTTGGAAATCGTGGCGAGAATCGGTTCGCGGTCCTCGGGGCCCGCGGCGATCATCGCCTGGGCGGTCGCCGTGGCTTCGATCTTCGTCTGCCGGACCCGCTCCTTGCTCAGTCGGTTGCGAAACACGTCGAGGTAGAGGACGCTGATCGCGAGCAGCAGCAAGGTCAGCACATTGACCGCCAGGATCCGGTAGCCGAGGCTCCAGCGGCGTGACCAGCTCAGGGCCAGGCCGGGCTCGTCATTGCTCGTCGAAACGATATCCGACGCCATAGAGGGTCTCGATTGCGTCAAATCCGGGCTCGACCGCGCGGAACTTCCGCCGGATCCGCTTGATGTGGCTGTCGATGGTGCGGTCGTCGACATAAACGTCGTCATTATAAGCCACATCGAGCAATTGATTGCGATTCTTGACCACGCCCGGCCGCTGGGCGAGCGCCTCGAGGATCAGAAACTCGGTCACGGTGAGGCTCACGGCCTTGCCTTCCCACACCACCTTGTGCCGCGCCGGGTCCATGACCAGGCGTCCGCGTTCGAGGAGCTGCGGCTCGGGTTCGCTGACGGCCGCGGCGCCCTTCTCCAGCTCCTGGCGGCGGAGGATCGCCCGGATTCGCGCGATCAGGAGCCGCTGCGAAAAGGGTTTGGCGATATAGTCGTCGGCCCCCATCGCCAGGCCGAGCGCCTCGTCGAGCTCGTCGTCCTTCGACGTCAGGAAGATGACCGGCATCGAGCTGAATTCGCGAAGCCGGCGGAGCAGCTCCATTCCGTCCATGCCCGGCATCTTGATGTCGAACACGCCAAGATCGGGCGGATTGTCGGCAAACGCCTTGATCGCGGCCGCACCGTCCGAATAAACCCGCGTCACGAAACCCTCCGCCTGGAGCGCGATCGAAACCGACGTCAGAATGTTGCGGTCGTCGTCGACCAGCGCGATCACTTGGCTCATTTCCCGCTTTCCGGTGCCCCTGCCGGCTGACCCGGAAGCGGGCTTAACCAGCGCCCGGTGGAGAGACAAGGAGGGCCGGGGCGTTTTGACGCGGCCGCCCATTCGTGCCTATAGGGCCACCAGCAGCGATAGCGGTGGCAGGCCCGACCGGCCGCCGCCGCTTTTGGCTTTTTGCACATCGGAAAGGGTAGCGAGAAAGTGACGGACCGGGTCCCGCGGAATGGACTTGAAGTGCAGGGTATTGCGACCGGCGCCGAGGTTTTCTGGAATCTGACGACCGCGCCGCTCGTCGAGCATGCCGTGCGGCGTGGCGAGGGCCTGCTCGCGAAGGACGGACCGCTGGTCGTGCGCACCGGCAAGCACACGGGTCGAAGCGCCAAGGACAAGTTCACGGTCCGCGATCAGCTCACCGACTCGGTGATCTGGTGGAACAACGGCAACAAGCCGATGGAGCCGGACGCTTTCGATCGGCTGCACGAGGACTTCCTGCTCGCGCTGGCCGACAAGGATGTGCTGTACGCCGCGGACCTCTACGGAGGCTCGCAGCCCGAGCATCGCGTCCGGGTGCGCGTAATCAACGAGCTCGCCTGGCACAATTTGTTCATACGGACGCTCCTCGTGCGTCCGGAAACCGCCGAGCTGCCCGGCTTCGAGCCCGAGTTCACGGTCATCGACCTGCCGAGCTTTCGCGCCGACCCCGAGCGCCACGGCTGCCGCGGCGAAACCGTCGTCGCCGTCAATTTCTCGAAGAAGCTGATCCTGATCGGCGGCACCGCCTATGCCGGCGAGATGAAGAAGTCGGTGTTCGGGCTGCTGAACTTCCTTCTGCCGCCCGAGGGGATCATGCCGATGCATTGCTCGGCGAACATCGGCCCGAAGAACGACACGGCGATCTTCTTTGGCCTTTCGGGCACCGGCAAGACGACGCTGTCGGCGGACCCGAACCGCACGCTGATCGGCGACGACGAGCACGGCTGGTCGGATACGGCGGTCTTCAATTTCGAAGGCGGCTGCTATGCGAAGATGATCCGCCTCTCGCCGGAGTCCGAGCCGGAAATCTACGCGACAACGAAACGCTTCGGGACGGTCCTCGAGAATGTCGTGATCGACCCGGAAACGCGCGAGCTCGATCTGGACGACCCGTCGCTCGCCGAGAACAGCCGCGGCGCTTATCCGATCGACTTCATCCCCAATTCGTCGGCCGAGAACATGGGGCCGGTGCCGAAGAACGTGGTGATGCTCACCGCGGACGCGTTCGGCGTGCTCCCGCCGATCGCGAAACTCACGCCGGACGAGGCGATGTACCACTTCCTGTCGGGCTACACCGCGAAGGTCGCGGGGACGGAGATCGGCGTGACCGAGCCGCAGGCGACCTTCTCGACCTGTTTCGGCGCGCCGTTCATGCCGCGCCACCCGTCGGTGTACGGCAACCTTCTGAAGGAGCGGATCGCCAAGGGCGGAGTCGACTGCTGGCTGGTGAACACCGGCTGGACCGGAGGCAAGTATGGCGTCGGCGCGCGCATGCCGATCAAGGAGACGCGCGCGCTCTTGAACGCCGCGCTCGACGGAAGCCTCAAGAATGTCGAGTTCCGCAAGGATCCGAACTTCGGCTTCGAAGTGCCGGTCTCCGTGCCGGGAGTCGACACGGCGATCCTCGACCCCCGCGGTACCTGGTCGAACCCCGCGGAATATGACGCCATGGCGACGAAGCTGGTCGACCTGTTCGTCGAGAATTTCGCGCAGTTCGAAACCCACGTCGACGAGAGCGTGCGGGAAGCCGCGCCCCGGCGCGTGCAACAGGCGCAAGCCCAACAGACGCAGGCAACACCCGCTTAGGCCCGGTCGCGGATCGGGCCCGCCAGGACCCGATCGATGACCGAATTCAAGCCAAGACTGTTCCACTCCGACGCCGCGATCGAGCACCTCGGCGAAGGACTTGTCGCGCGCACCCTAACGCGACCCGAGTGGACCCACGAAGCACACCTCGCCGCGACGGCCTATTTGCTGCTCCGGCGGCCCGACATCGATCTCGATC
>DASURT010000160.1:0-5707 GCA_036375515.1 Sphingomicrobium sp. | reverse complement strand
CGTTTTCCAGTGGCAGGGCGACCGCTACGCCCAGGTCCTCGTCAACGACGTGCCCGCCCCGGGGCAGCCGCATTGATCGAGCTGTTCGGCTCGGCTGTGGTCACCTTCCTGGTGATCATCGATCCGCCGGGCTGCGCGCCGATCTTCGCGAGCCTGACGCGCGGCGCCTCGCCCGTGCAGCGGAGGGCCATGGCGATCCGCTCGTCGTTGATCGCCTGGGCGATCCTGATGTTCTTCGCCTTGCTCGGCAAGCCGATGCTTCACGCGCTCGGGATCAGCCTCGCGAGCTTCCGCATCGCCGGCGGAATCATGCTCTTCTTCATCGCGATCGACATGGTGTTCGAGCGGCGGACCGAGCGGCGCGAGAAGCGTGCCGAAGAAATTCAGCGCACGCCCGAGGTCGAGGACGTCAGCGTCTTCCCGATGGCCATCCCGATGATCGCGGGGCCGGGTTCGATCGCCAGCGCGATGCTGTGGGTGTCGCGCGCGGACACGCCCGTTCAGATCCTCGTGGTGCTCGCGGCGATCACCGTCGTCATGCTGCTGACCGTCATCACCTTGCTCGCCGCCGGCCCGCTCATGCGGCTGATCGGCGAAAAGCTCGAGGCGATGATCACCCGCATTCTGGGCGTGATCCTGGCGGCGCTCGCGACCCAGTTCATCGTCGACGGGCTGAAGCAGAGCTTCCCGAGCCTGCTGGCCTAACCCACGACCTTCCACATCCTGAACGGCGACCCCGACGGGAGCGGGACCGGCGTCAGCCATTTCGGCACCTGCCCGCGCTGAAGCTGGCCGTAGAAGCCCTTGGGCGTCTCCGCCATGAAGATCGTGGTCGTCGAGCTGTCGGGGCAGGTCAGCAGGTAGTTCGAATGATATTTCGCGATAAGCCGGTGGGCCTGGGCCTCACTCCCGCGGAATGCGTTCATCACGTCGGCGATCTGCTGGCCGTTGCGATGATAGGGCCCGGCGACCGCATCGTGATGGGTGACGGTAATCAGCCTTGGGCCGAGGTCGATGAAGGTGAAGACCATGCCCTTCGGTTGCTGGGCGACCGGCCTCAGGCCCCACAGGGAGTTGCAGAGCCGGTTGGCGCGGCCGATCGCCAGCTGGCGGGCCGTCTGCTTTTCTTGCGGCAGGAGGTTGAACGCGAAGGGGACAAGGGCTCCGGCGCCGACGATCACCAGCGCCGAGAAACCGAGCACTCGCAGGATTTCGGATTTCGCGCTCCAGGCCAGCGGAGCGAGGTTCCAGACGAGCGCAGCGGCCCCGATCGTCGCGAGCATCTGCGCCGCCGGTCCGGTGCGGGTCTGCCACAACAGGAGCAGTGCCGCCGCCAGGGCCGGCGCGGCGGCGGCGAGCACCCGGCGGAGCTGCTCCCGATTGCCGCGGCGCAGCCACGCGAGGAGCCCCCAGCCGATCGCGCCGGTGATCGGAAGCGCGACGATGAGCGACGCGATCCGCCAGCCGTGGCGATAGATCGGCCGGGCTTCCCGGACGTGGCTCAGCCATAATTGGTCGACTTCGGGCGAGACTCCCTCGAGCCGGTGGATGCAGTGCGGCCAGGCGATGGCGTGGAAGGCGGCGACGACGGCTCCGGCGGCGACCGCGAGCGCCAGCCTTCGCCTCCAGTCGCGCGGCGACAGCGTCGCCAGGACGAACAGGAGCGCTCCGCCGAGCAGCGCATCGGACAGCCAGACCGGCGACAAGGCGTCGCACACCGCCTTCCAATTGTCGTTGGAGGCGAAGACCAGGAATGCCGCCGCCGTCGCTCCGCCGAGCGCCACCGCATAGGCGCGAAGGCGGTCCCGCTCCTCGCGTTCATCGACCCAGAACAGCACGGTCGCGACCGCGGCGATCGCGATATAAATGAGCATTTCGAGCCCGATCGCGAGCGATAGCGCGGTCGAGATCCCGAGCGTCAGCCCGCCGCGGATCCGGTTCGGATCGGCGAGCGCGGAAACACTGAGCGCGAGCAGCGCCAGCTGCCAGCCGTGGTGGTCGATCCGCTCCGGCAGGAACATGCCGTTGGTCGATCCCGCGAAGAACAAGGCGAGCAGCGCGAAGGCATAGGCCCGGCGGTCGACCAGCCGGCGAACCGTCAGGGCGACGGAAAAGAGCAGCAGCAGGTAGGGCAGCATCGGCGCGATCGCGACCGCCGCGCGTTCGGCGCCCGGTCCGCCGAGAAATGGGCGCAGCGCCAGGATCAGCCCGGCAAGCGGCAGGTCGACGAGCCGCGACCAGTGGATGTTGGCTCCAAGCGGAGGGTTGAGGCGGTACTGCCGAAGATCGTACCAGTCCTGGCCATGAAGCAGGCCGCGAACCTGCATCATCCTCAAATTGTCGTCGGTGTCGCCGAGATTGAAGAAACGGATGTCGGCCCATTTCGAGTAAACGAACCAGGCCACGAAGCCGAGCCAGACGAGGAGAACCGCCCATTTCCAATAGCGGTCCAGCAGGTCGAGCGCCCGCTCCTCGAGTGACTGATCCTTGCGCGGCGACATTTTTCGCGCTGTAGCCGGTGAACTCCAAAGGGCAAGTTGCCCGCCCCAAGGTTTAATCCGAGATGCTTTCCAACCTTTCCCACGAACGCCGAACGGTCCTCGCGCAGCTCGCCCGCTTCGTCGTTAGCGGCGCGTTCGTCACCGCGCTCGGAGTCGCGGTCTATGCGCTGGTCGCGCTGGTGCTGCGCTGGCACCCGCAGCTCGGCAACTTCCTCGCCTACGTCGTGGCGATGGCCACGGGCTATGTGATGCACAGCCAGTGGAGCTTCCGTGGCCACGGCGCCGAACGCACCCATGCGACCAAGGTCCGGTTCGTGATCGTTTCGCTCACCAGCTACGCGCTCAACAGCTTCTGGGTCTGGCTCCTGTTCACCTACCTGCACTGGGGTCGCGGGGCGCCGATCGTCCCGATGTTGTTCGTCACACCGGCGGTGACCTTCCTGCTCAACCGCCACTGGGTTTTCCGCTGATGGAGCGCGTCGTCTATGAGACGATGGCCGAGCTCGACCAGCGCCACTGGTGGTACCGCGCCCGGCGCGAGGTCATTGCCGCGTTGATCCGGCGAGTGGCGCCCCCGCCCAGGGACGCGCAAGTGCTCGAGATCGGCTGCGGGACCGGCCACAATCTCGCGATGCTCGGCGAATTCGGCCACGTCGAGGGGCTCGAACTGGACGAGCGGGCGCGCTCGGTCGCCGAGGGCCGTCTCGGTCGATCGGTGATGAGCGCCCCGCTCCCCGAGCTCACCGGCGTCCCCCGGCGCCATTACGACCTCATCGGAGCGTTCGACGTCATCGAGCATATCGATGACGATCGCGCGGCGCTTCAATCGATCGCCGAGCGCCTGAAGGCCGACGGCAAGCTCGTGCTCACCGTTCCCGCCCATCCATGGATGTGGTCGGCGCACGACGTCGTCAATCACCACAGGCGCCGCTATTCGAAACGGGCGCTTCGCGAGCTGATCGAAGGCTCGCCTCTGCGCCTTCACGCACTCGGCTATTTCAACAGCCTGCTGTTCCCGCTCGCGCTCGCCGAGCGACTGTCATCGAGATTGCGCGGGAAGGACGAGGCCGATCTGTCGCTTCCGCCGGCACCCATCAACTCGGCGCTGGAGCGGATTTTCGCGGCCGAGCGTCACCTGATCGGACGCTGGCCCTTGCCGCCGGGCTTGTCGCTGTTCGCGGTCGCGTCGGCCAGGTAGCCGAGCCGCCCCGGGCGCACCGCTCCCCCCGCTATTTCCTGCACGATGTACAGCGGCCTTCGCTTCGCCTCGTTGTAGAGCCGACCGATATATTCCCCCATCAACGCGAGGACGAACATCTGCACCGCGCCGAGCACTACCACGACGAGCATCAGCGACGTCCATCCCTGGATGCTCTGGCCCGAAAGCCAGGCATAAGCGATGTAGGCGACGATCAACACCGACCCGGCCGACAGCGCGAGGCCCACATGGCTCGCGAGCTTGAGCGGGGCAGAGGAGAAGCCGGTCAGCGCATCGAGGGCGAAGCGCACCATCTTGCCGAGCGGATATTTGGTGTCGCCGGCGAACCGCTCCTGGCGGTCATAGGCGAACGGAACCTGTCTGAACCCGATCCACGCGACCATTCCGCGGATGAACCGGGCCTGCTCCGGCATCGCGAGAAGGGCGTCGAGAGCGCGCCGGCTCATCAGCCGGAAATCGCCGGTGTCGAGCGGGATCTCGACCTCGGTCGCGCGCGACAGCAGGCGATAGAAGCCGTGCGCGGTCGCGCGCTTGAACGCCGTCTCGCCGGCCCGGCTCCTGCGGATTCCATAGACCACGTCCGCGCCTTCGGACCGCATCGTCTCCAGCATTCCGCCCAGGAGCTCCGGCGGGTCCTGAAGGTCGGCGTCGATGATCAGGACATGCGCACCCCCGCACAGGTCGAGTCCGGCGGTCAGCGCGAGCTGATGGCCGTGATTGCGCGACAGATTGACCGCGACGACGTGGCCGTCGGCTTCGGCGATCCGCCGCATGATCGGCCAGCTGCCGTCGCGCGAGCCGTCGTTGACGAGCACGATTTCGTAATCGTCGCCGACGGCGTTCCTCGCCGCGGCGCTCAGCCGCTCGTGCAGGACGCCGAGGCAGGCCTCCTCGTTGTAGCAAGGAACGACGATCGAAAGCTTCATCAGTGGAGCCGATAGAGGATTGATCGGCCATTGCGCCAGACCGGCCGCAAACCGGCGACGAGGGCCGGATCGAACGGCGGCGGGTCGATCAGCCACAGATAATCGAACCTGTCGCGCGGAAGGACCGTGAGCGCCCGGTTCACTTTCCACCCGCCGCGGCCCCGGCAGCTTTCCTCGCGCACGATCTGCGACGGGTCGGAAGCGAATGGGCCGGCCTCGCGATATTTGAGGTCGAGCAGGTTCAGGCCCTCCATCACCCACTGGTCGTTCGAGAAGCCTTCGCGGCGGACGATCACCATCGCCCCGAGGTGGCTGCTCCGCGGAAGCGCCCAACCGTGCCCACAATCGCCTTCGTCGATCATCCACGCGACCCGCGCGCCCATCGGGATATGATCGAGAGCCTTGAGCTCGGCCTTTTGCCCGTCGGCGGCGATGGCGAGGCTCACCGTGTTGCCGCCAAGGCGCACGAGGTAGAAGGCGAGGCCCGCGATCGCCAGCATCCGGGCCAACGGCATGTCGGTCGCGCCGCGAAACCGGATCGCGAGCACCGCCGTCGCCAGCACGTAAGGAAGCAGCCGCATGTCGGCGTAGGTCGAACCGAACACCGTTCGCGGGAGGATGAGAAAGCAGACCAGCAGCACGAATGCCGTGAAGAGCAGGTTGCGCGAGAAGGTCAGCTTCGGGATCACGACCGCCCCGAGCAGCACGAGGCCGACCACCGCGGCCGAGGCGAGGTCGAACCATTCCCAGCGGTCGCGCAGCACCTGCAGCAGGAACTTGTACTTGAATTCCCAATCCATCCAGCCGCGCGTCATTCCGCCGTGCGCCTCGGTGCGCCAGACGATGGTGATGAGGATCGGAAGCGCCATCACCGACGCATGCAGCGCGGCGTTCAGCCCCGAGCGGAACCATCCCCGGCCCTGGTCGTGCTGCCGCACCGCCTCGGCCGAAAAGCACAGGAGCCCAAGCATCCCCCACCCGAAGGTATGCGCGAAGAAGACGATGATCGAGATCGGGAAGAACAATGCCGCCCGGAGCTTGAGCCGGTTTCGGGCGCCGAG
>DASURT010000159.1:0-2414 GCA_036375515.1 Sphingomicrobium sp. | reverse complement strand
CCTGCGCCTCCCGCCGGCGGAAGCGCTCGCGGACGATCGCCAGCCCGTCGCGCACGCTGCGCCGGACGAGGACGAAGAACAGCGGGATGTAGAAGATGGCGAGGATGGTCGCCGTCAGCATCCCTCCGATCACCGCGGTGCCGATCGCGATCCGGCTGTTCGCTCCGGCGCCGGTCGAGAGCGCCAGCGGAAGCACGCCGAAGATGAAGGAGAAGCTGGTCATGAGGATCGGGCGCAAGCGGATCCGCGCGGCTTCGATCGCGGCTTCGATGACTCGCTTGCCCTGTTTCTCGGCGCGCTCGGCGAACTCGACCATCAGGATGGCGTTTTTCGCCGAAAGGCCCATCGTCGTGATCAGCCCCACCTGGAGATAGACGTCGTTCTGCAGTCCTCGAAGCGTGACCGCGAAGATCGAGCCGACGAGGCCGAGCGGAACGACCAGCAGCACCGCGACCGGGATTGACCAGCTTTCGTAAAGCGCGGCGAGGCACAGGAAGACGACGATCAGCGAAATCGCATAGAGGATCGGGGCCTGACCCGAGGACAGCCGCTCCTGGTAGGACTGCCCGGCCCAGGCGACGCTGATCCCCGGAATTTTCGAAGCCAGCTCCTCGATCCGGCTCATCGCGTCGCCGGAGCTGACTCCCGGCGCGCCCTGGCCCTCGAGCTCGTAGGATGGATAGCCGAGGAAGCGCGACACGCTGGTGGGCGTCGTCAGCCACGAGGTCCGGGCGAAGGAGGAGAAGGGAACCATATCGCCCCGGCTGTTGCGAACGAACCATTGGTCGATGTCGGACGGCGCCGCTCGATACGGCGCGTCGCCCTGGACATAGACGCGCTTCACCCGGCCGCGGTCGACGAAGTCGTTGACGTAGCGACCGCCCCAGGCGGTCGACAAAGTCGTGTTGACGTCGCCCGAATTGAGCCCGAGCGCGGCGAGCCGTTGCTGGTTGAAGTCCACCTTGAGGCTGGCGACGTCGGGAAGCTCGGTGGGGCGAACCGACGCGAGCTTGGGATCGGCCGAGGCCTCTGCCAGCAGCCGGTCGCGCGCGGCCTGGAAAGCTTCCTCGCTCATTCCGCCGGTGTTCTGGAGCTCGACCGTGAATCCGCTCGATTGACCGAGGCCGCGGATCGCGCCGGGAACGAGCGCGAAGACCTGGGCATCGCGAAGGCCGCGGAATGTGGCCGACGCCCTCTCGACGATCGCGTCGGCGGAATTCTCCTTGCCTTCGCGCTTGTCGTAATCCGCGAGGTTGATGAACGACTGGCCGGTATTCTGGCCGGCCACTCCTCGGCCACCGCCCGCGACCGTGAAGTAGGTCTTGATGTTCTTCGCTTCCGGACCATTCAGGAAATAATTCTCGACAACGTGCTGCACTTCGCGAGTGCGGCCCATCGTCGCGCCCGCGGGCAGCCGGAACTGGGTGAAGGCCGCCCCTTGGTCCTCGGATGGAAGGAAGCCGGTCGGAAGCCGGACGAAAAGGACGATCAGGAGGGCGCCAACGCCCGCATAGATCGCGAGGAACAGCCATTTGCGGTCGACCACGCGAGTGACCGAGCGGACGAACCAGTCCCTGAATCGGTCGAAACCCTCGTTGAACTTCACGCGGCCCATCTCGAGCACATGCGCGGCGCGCGGCGCGGCCCGGCCAAGCCAGGTCCCCTCGACCGTCGCATGGTTTCGCTTGAGCAGGTTCGCGGCGATGGCCGGACTCAGCGTCAGCGCGACGAAGATCGAGAGCGCCATCGCCGAGACGATGGTCGCCGAAAACTGGCGGTAGATGACTCCCGTCGACCCACCGAAGAAGATCATCGGCAGGAAGACCGCGGACAGGATGAGAGCGATCGCGATCAACGCCAGCTGGATCTGCCCCATTGACGCGATCGTCGCCTCGCGCGGGGTCATCTCCGGATTTTCGTGCATCAATCGCTCGACGTTCTCGACGACGACGATCGCGTCGTCGACGAGCAGGCCGGTCGCGAGCACCAGGCCGAACAAGGTCATCGTGTTGATCGAGAATCCGAGCGCATAGAGGATCGCGAAGGTGCCCAGCAGGACGACCGGGACGGCGATGAACGGGATCAGTGTCGCTCGCCAGCTTTGCAGGAACACGAACATGACGAGCACGACCAGCAGGATGGCCTCGAACAGGGTTTTCACGACCTCCTTGACCGACAGTTTGATGAAGTCCGAGGTGTCGTTGGCATAGGCGTAGCGGTAGCCTGGCGGCATTCGAGCCGCGATCTGCTCGACCTTCGCCTTGACGAGGTCGGCGGTGCGGAGCGCATTCGCCCCCGGCTCCAGGAAGATTCCCACGCCGGCGCCGGGATGGCCGTTGACGCGGATGGTCGCCGAATAGCTGTCGGCCCCAAGCTCGACGCGCGCGACATCGCTCAGAAGCACGCGCGCTCCC
>DASURT010000158.1:0-5514 GCA_036375515.1 Sphingomicrobium sp. | reverse complement strand
GCGCCGCGCGATTGCCCCTTGTGCCCGCGGCTGGTCGCGTTTCGCGAGCAGCTGCGCGACGAGCATCCCGGCTGGTGGAACGCGCCGGTTCCGGCGTTCGGCGACCGCGACGCCTGGCTGGCGATCGTCGGACTTGCGCCCGGCAAGCATGGTGCCAACCGCACGGGGCGGCCGTTCACCGGCGACTATGCCGGCGACCTGTTGTTCGCGACGTTGCTGAAATTCGGGCTGGCGACCGGCGAATATCGCGCCGATCCGGCCGACAGCCTGCGGCTGAACGGAGCGATCATCCTCAACTCGGTCAAATGCCTGCCGCCGCGGAACAAGCCGGAACCGAGCGAAATCCGCAACTGCCGCAACTACCTCGAGGCCGCGATCGCCGCATTGCCGGGTCTGCGGGTATTTGTCGGGCTCGGCCAGGTCGGCCACGTCGCCGCCTGCCGCGCCTTGGGTATGCCGCCGTCGGGGACCAGGTTCGGACACGGCGCCGAGGCTGTGACGCCGGACGGCCGCGTGCTGCTGTCGAGCTATCATTGCTCGCGCTACAACCAGAATACCGGGCGCCTGACCGCCGCGATGTTCGAAAGCGTGTTCGAGCGGGCCGTTGAGCTTGCCCGGAATCCCGAGCTGTATTATAAGAGCAATACAGGAAGGAAGCCGGTATGACCCCGCCCAAAGATTTTACTCCGCAGGACTTCGTCCAACTCGTCAAGGAGCTGAACGAGCACGAGGCCGAGCTCAAGATCAAGCTTGCCCAAGCCGGCGTGAAGGGTGCTGAACCAAGGACGGATCAGGGAGGAGGCAAGCCTGCCTGACGTTCACACGTCCTCGGTGAGCCGACCGTAAAGCTCCGGCCTCCGGTCGCGGAAGAAGCCGAACGCCGCGCGGTGCTTCTTCGCCGCGCCGAGGTCGAGAGTCGCGACCAGCACTCCCGTCTCTTCCGCTCCGAACTCGGCGAGGATGTCGCCGCGCTCGTCGCAGATGAAGCTGTGGCCGTAGAAGCGCTGCCCGCTTTCGGTGCCGATGCGGTTGGCGGCGACCACGGGAACGACATTCGAGACCGCATGGCCGATCATCGCCCGGCGCCACAGCCGTGAGGTGTCGAGCTCGGGGTCGTGCGGCTCGGTCCCGATCGCGGTCGGGTAGAAGAGGATTTCCGCGCCCATCAGCATCATCGCGCGCGCCGTCTCCGGATACCATTGGTCCCAGCAGACGCCGACGCCGATCGTGGAAAGATGCGGCCCCTGCCACACCTTGAAGCCGGTGTTGCCGGGGCGGAAGTAGAATTTCTCCTCATAGCCCGGGCCGTCCGGAATGTGGCTCTTGCGATAGACCCCGGCGACCTTCCCGTCGGGGCCGACCATCGCGAGGCTGTTGTAATGGTGCGGCCCTTCCGCCTCGAAGAAGCTGGTCGGGATCCAGATCTTCAGCTCCTTCGCCAGCTCCTGCATCGCGATGACCGACGGGTGCTCGGCGGTGGGCCTGGCGTTGGCGAACAGGCTCTCGTCCTCGACCCGGCAGAAATAGGGGCCTTCGAACAGCTCGGGCGGCAGGACCACTTCCGCGCCCTTGCCCGCGGCTTCGCGCACCAGCTCGCCGACGGCGCGGATGTTCGCGACCGTGTCGTCGGTGAAGGCGAGCTGCAGCGCGGCGACCGTAAGTTCCGTCACTTCCTTACTCCGTCACCCCCGCGCAAGCGGGGGTCCCGCTTTCAATGTAGCAAGGAAGAAGCGGGATTTCCCGCTTTCGCGGGAATGACGAGCGGGGGCAAGCCTACGCCGGAACCTGCTGCGAGATGCAGTGAAAGCTTCCGCCCCCGGTCAGGATGTGGTCGGCGCGAAGTCCGACTGCAACGCGATCGGGGATCAGCGCCTGCACGACGTCGACCGCGGCGCGATCGTTCGCCGCTCCATATTGCGGGACAACCACGACCGCGTTGCCGATGTAGAAGTTCATGTAGCTCGCGGGGATCACGTCGCCGTCCTCGCCGGTGATTCGGCCGGGAGAGGGCAGGGTGACGAGATCGAGCTTCGTCTCGCGCAGCCGGCGCGCCGCGTCGCGATAGACGGCCTCGTTCGGGTCGTCCTTCGCCGGCGTCGGGATCGCGACCCGTCCGGGCGCCACGAAGCGCGCGAGATTGTCGACGTGGCCGTCGGTATGATCGTTCATCAGGCCCGGCCCCAGCCACACGACCCGTTCGAAGCCGAGGTCGCTCAGCAGCCGCGCTTCCGTTTCCTCGCGGGTCATCGTGTTGCGGTTGGGATTGAGGAGGCATTGTTCGGTGGTGACCGCGGTTCCGGAGCCGTCGCCGTCGATCGCTCCGCCCTCGAGGATCCAGTCGGCCTTGTCGAACGGCAGGTTCGCGCAGTCTGCCAGCCGCTCGCCGATGTTTTGGTCGCCCTCGAGGTCGTACTCGCCGCCCCAGCCGTTGAAGCCGAAGCCCCGGGCATGGCGCTGCTTGCCCGAGCCAAGGACGATGGGCCCCGTGTCGCGCAGCCAGATGTCGCCGAACGGCTCGACGATGATCTGGGCGAACGGACACAGTTCGCGCGCGCTTGTCGCCGCGCCCTCATGCGCCGCGACCAGCCAGACCTTCTCGCCCTTGCCCTCCGCTTGGACGGCCTCGGCGAAAGCCGCGACCTCGCGCTCGGCTTTCTTGAGGTCTCCGAGCCACAATTCGGGGTCGCTCGGAAAGCCGATCCAGACCGCTTCGTGCGGCGCCCATTCGGGAAGCGGGGGCTGGGGCATGGCGCTGGGCGCGGTAGCAGCCCGCCGACGGACACGCTATCCATCGGCAAAGGGGTTTGAGTAATGGCCGCCACGCACCGCGAACCGAGTGAGGGGATTGGCCGCGGCCGGATCATGGCCGCTGCCGAGACGCTATTCCCCGGCTACTTTGCCATCGTCATGGCGACCGCGGCGCTGTCGATCTCCAGCCATTTTCATGGATATGAAAGCATCTCTCACCCGCTGCTGTGGCTGAATGCGGTCTTCTACCTGACGCTCTGGGGCCTGACGCTCGTGCGGCTCTCGTGGTTCGCCCCGCGCATCGTCGACGATCTCTACAACCACCAGCGCGCGCCCGGCTTCTTCACGCTCGTTGCCGGCACCTGCGTGCTCGGTACCCAGACGATCGTCGTCGGTGGGCTGCACGGGCTCGGCGTGGCCTTGTGGTGGCTCGGCCTCGGCCTCTGGTTTCTGGTCATGTACGCCTTCTTTACCGCCGTCACGGTGCGCGAGCGCAAGCCGCCGCTGGCGGAAGGCATCAATGGCGCGTGGCTGATCGCGGCGGTCGCGACCCAATCGCTGGTCGTCTGCCGCGGCGCCGTCGACGGTCTGGCGCCGCCGGCCGAGGCAATTCAGTTCCTGTGCCTCGTCATGTTCATGATCGGCTGCATGCTCTATCTGGCGATCATCCCGCTGATCTTCTACCGCCTGACGTTCGCCCGCCTGAAATCCGCGGATTTCGCCCCGCCATACTGGATCAACATGGGGGCCGTGGCGATCACCACGCTCGCCGGCTGCACCCTGGTGCAGCGGATCGGCACCTGGCCGGTGCTGGACACGGCCGCGCCGTTCCTGCCCGGCTTCACCATTTTCTTCTGGGCCGCCGCCACCTGGTGGATCCCGTTCCTGTTCGCGCTGATGGTCTGGCGATATGTCGTTCGCAGGGACAGGCTGATCTATGAGCCGCAATTGTGGGGCATGGTCTTCCCTCTGGCGATGTACACGACGGCAACATTCCAATTGTCGTCGACCCTTCACCTGCCGTTCGTGTCGGCGATTGCCAGAATCTTCATCTTCATCGCCATGGCCGCCTGGTTGGCGACCTTCATCGGCCTCCTTGCCAGGCTCGGCGGCGAGCTCGTTGCTTCCGGCCATCCGGCGGAGCGCGGCTGACCGCCGTTCCTCGGCCCACAAATGAAAACGGGCGGCTCCGGTGGAACCGCCCGCATCCTGTATTCGCGTCGGTGAGACTTAGCGCGAATAGAATTCGATCACGAGGTTGGGCTCCATCCGCACCGGATAGGGCACTTCGTCGAGCTTGGGCACGCGGGTGAAGGTGATCTTCGACGTGCCGTCCGGAACGACGTAATCGGGGATATCGCGCTCGGCGAGGCTCTGCGCCTCGATCACCAGCGCCATCTCCAGCGCCCTGGGGCCGAGCTCGACCACGTCGCCGACCTCCACCTTGCGCGAGGCGATGTTGCACTTGACGCCGTTCACCCGGATGTGGCCGTGGCTGACCAGTTGGCGCGCCGCCCAGATCGTCGGAGCGAACTTGGCGCGATAGACGACCATGTCGAGGCGGCGCTCGAGGAGGCCGATCAGGTTCTGCGAAGCGTCGCCCTTCATTCGGGTCGCGTCGACATAATTCTTCTTGAACTGCTTCTCGGTGATGTCGCCGTAGTAGCCCTTGAGCTTCTGCTTGGCGCGAAGCTGAATGCCGAAGTCCGAAAGCTTGCTCTTGCGGCGCTGGCCGTGCTGGCCGGGACCGTATTCGCGGCGGTTGACCGGGCTCTTGGGCCGTCCGAAGACGTTCTCGCCCATGCGGCGGTCGAGCTTGTATTTGGCGCTGCTGCGCTTCGTCACAGATTTTCTCCAATTTGCTTTCAAACATGTCCGGAACCGCACCGCAGAGCCTTGCGCTCCACGCGATCACCGCTTCACCGGACGTGCGGGATCAATTGCGAGCGGCGCGAATGGCCGCTCGGGTCTCTCAAGTCAAGTTATCCCGAGGATTCTCACTCGCTGGGATTGACCGCGACGCCGCGGGAATTCCTGGAGCTGCGCAGGTCGTCCTGAGCGTCCTTGGCAAGTGCCTCCCATTCCTTGTCGAGGCGGCAAATCCTGGTGGGAATCCGCGAGCCGGGTTCCTGGACCATCCGGCATTCCACCTTGGCGGTCGGCGCCTGGCCGGTTGCCGGTGCGGGGTTCGGTTGAGCGGCTGGGGCCGCGGCAAACAACAACAAACCAACGAGCATCGAGGGTTCCTTTTACGCAGCATGGCTGCAACGGACGCAACCACTCGCTGCAGCATAAGGGGGTGCCATGCCTTGGGCAACACGGCGTCGATTTGCCGTTATCTAGGTGGACGAGAGCCTGGGAAGTTCGGGTTCGGATTGGTTACGAAGCCTTCCGCGCTATTGACGATCGTTCCGCTCCGGCCCGACGCTCGGCTGTTCCGGGAACTCCTCAAGTCCGCTTCATTCTCTTTTTCAATCCTCGCCCAGTCAGACTTGCGTCGACAGATACGGTCAGGGATTCGCGTGTACACCTGATACACAAGCTCGCACCGAACCTTGTTTTCGTCGGTGGCGCTCACGACCGAGCTTGATGGAGCCGCCGCCTGGGCGGCCATTATGAGCAGAATGCCAATCATCGAATGTCTCCCCCGCGAAAATTCGAAGGGAACCCTACGCGCGGGAATGGCGAAGCGCAGGAAGAATGCCTCGGAAAGCCCCCGACCGATCCGCGTCAACCCATCTATATAACATTCATTAACCATCGCGA